>JBFHPI010000431.1:0-2894 GCA_041592855.1 Pseudomonas sp. | reverse complement strand
GCCGCGATGGAAGGCCACTGGGACAACAGCAGCGGCGAACCGACCCCGCTGATCCTGTTCGGCTGGCCGGATATGCAGCGCGAAGAGACCCGCTTTAAGGTCGAGATCCCGGCCCTGGGCAGCCTGATCCTGACCCACAGCCTGGACAAGCAGGTGCCGGCGCTGAAGGAGTTCGCGCCCGAGGATCGGCCCAACTCCACCATCGTGTTCTGGACCTTCCGGGTGATGGTCGCCATGGGCCTGCTGATGATCCTGGTCGGCCTCTGGGGCACCTGGCTGCGTTACCGCGGCCAGCTGTTTGCCTCGCGAGCCTTCCTGCATCTGGCGGTGTGGATGGGCCCGTCCGGCATCCTGGCCATCCTCGCCGGCTGGTACACCACCGAGATCGGTCGCCAGCCGTGGATTATCCAGGGCCTGATGCGCACCGCCGATGCCTCGTCCGGGCACAGCTTCGCGCAGATGAGCCTGACCCTGGCGCTGTTTGTGGTGGTCTATTTCGCCCTGTTTGGCGCCGGCATCGGCTATATGCTGCGCCTGGTGCGCAAGGGCCCGGTCATCGATGAAGGCCGCGAGGTGACCCCGGGTGGCCCCGGTCAGTCGCGCACGCCATCGCGACCGCTGTCGGCGGTGGATGAAGACGAAACCGAACTGGCGGCGGGGAGGGCATAAGCATGGGTATCGATCTATCACTGATCTGGGCACTGATCATCGCCTTCGGCGTAATGATGTATGTGGTCATGGATGGCTTTGATCTGGGCATCGGCATGCTCTTTCCCTTCGTCCGGGACGAGGGCGAGCGTGATGTGATGATGAACAGTGTGGCGCCGGTGTGGGACGGCAACGAGACCTGGCTGGTGCTCGGCGGCGCGGCGCTGTTCGGCGCCTTCCCGCTGGCCTATGCGGTGGTGCTCAGCGCCCTCTACCTGCCGCTGATCCTGATGCTGCTGGGGCTGATCTTTCGCGGTGTGGCCTTCGAGTTCCGCTTCAAGGCCAAGGCGGCCAAGCGGCACATCTGGGACAAGGCCTTTATCGGCGGCTCGCTGACCGCCACCTTCTTCCAGGGCGTGGCCCTGGGCGCCTATATCGACGGCTTCGAGGTGGTCGAGCGGGTGTATGTCGGTGGCGCTTTCGACTGGCTGACGCCCTTCTCGCTGTTCTGCGGCCTGGCGCTGATCGCCGCCTACGCGCTGCTCGGCTGCACCTGGCTGATCATGAAGACCGAAGGTCGCCTGCAACTGCAGATGCACGACCTGGCGCGGCCGCTGGTATTCGTCCTGCTGGCGGTGACCGGCATCGTCAGTCTGTGGACGCCTCTGGCACACCCGGAGATCGCCGAGCGCTGGTTTAGCCTGCCGAATCTCTTCTGGTTTATGCCGGTGCCGTTGCTGGTACTGATCTGCACCTGGGCGCTGCTGCGGGCGGTGGCCAACAATGCCCACTACTCGCCTTTCCTGCTCACCCTGGTGCTGATCTTCCTCGGTTACAGCGGCCTGGGGATCAGCCTGTGGCCCAACGTGATTCCTCCCTCGATCAGCATCTGGGAGGCCGCCGCACCGCCGCAGAGCCAGGGTTTTATCCTGGTCGGGGCGCTGTTCATCATTCCCATCATCCTGATGTACACCGCCTGGAGCTATTACGTGTTTCGCGGCAAGGTGACCCAGGCCGATGGCTATCACTGAGAACCTGTCCAAAGCCTGCTGCGCGTCGGCCATGCGGCGTTAAAAGCAGGCTCGGACTGCTCATTTACAGCTCGTAAACTCCGCGTCCTCGACTACTTTTGCCTTGCATGGCTCTAGCTCGCGAGGCTTTGAATCAGGTTCTAAGGAGGCGATATGACCAAGGTCGAGCAAGAGAAAAAACCGCTATGGCAGCGCCTGGGCTGGCTGGTACTGATCTGGGCGGCCAGCGTGCTGGCCCTGGGGGCACTGTCCTGGTTGTTGCGTCTGTTTATGCAGGCGGCGGGGATGGGCACGCCGTGACCCCGTGCTGGATCGGCAAGGCCCGATCCAGCTGCCTGTAGGCGCCTGTTAGAACAGAAAATAGCGCTGGGCCATCGGCAGCACCTCGGCCGGCTCGCACCAGAGCAGCTGGCCGTCGGCCTTGACCTGGTAGCTTTGCGGATCGACCTCGATATTCGGCAGATAGCCGTTGTGGATCAGGTCGGTCTTCTGCACCGCGCGGCAGCCCTTGACCACGCCGATTTTCTTCTTCAGGCCGAGCTGTTCGGGCACGCCGGCATCCAGTGCCGCCTGGCTGATAAAGGTGATGCTGGTGGCATGCCGACTGCCGCCGTAGCTGGCGAACATCGGCCGGTAGTGCACCGGTTGTGGTGTGGGGATCGAGGCATTGGCATCGCCCATCAGGCTGGCGGCAATCGCCCCGCCCTTGAGGATCAGCGTCGGCTTCACGCCGAAAAAGGCCGGGCGCCAGAGCACCAGATCGGCCCACTTGCCCACTTCGATGGAACCCACCTCATGGCTGATGCCATGGGTGATGGCCGGGTTGATGGTGTACTTGGCGATATAGCGTTTGACCCGGAAGTTGCTGTTGCCGGGGCCGTCGCCTTTCAGCGGACCGCGCTGCTTGTGCATCTTGTCGGCGGTCTGCCAGGTGCGGGTGATCACTTCGCCGACGCGGCCCATGGCCTGGCTGTCGGAGCTGATCATGGAGAAGGCGCCGAGGTCATGCAGGATGTCTTCGGCGGCGATGGTCTCGCGGCGGATGCGCGACTCGGCAAAGGCCACGTCCTCGGCAATGGCCGGGTCGAGGTGGTGGCAGACCATCAGCATGTCGAGGTGTTCGTCGATGGTGTTCTTAGTAAACGGCCGGGTCGGGTTGGTCGAGCTGGGCAGTACGTTAGGGAAACCGCAGGCCTTGATGATGTCCGGCACGTG
>JBFHPI010000430.1:0-2903 GCA_041592855.1 Pseudomonas sp. | reverse complement strand
CGCATTCCCGGTTTCGAGCCTAACGCCGAGGAAGACCAGGGCTTGCCTGTGATCGGTCGCGTAGCCGCAGGTGCACCCATTCTCGCTCAGCAGAACATCGAAGATGCCTGCCATATCAACCCGGACTTTTTCCGACCCAAAGCCGATTACCTGCTAAGGGTACGCGGCATGAGCATGAAGGATATCGGCATTTTTGATGGCGACCTGCTGGCCGTACACACCACCCGCGAAGCCCGCAATGGCCAGGTGGTCGTGGCGCGCATCGACGACGAAGTCACGGTCAAACGCTTCAAGCGCGAGGGCAACAAGGTCTGGCTGATTGCCGAAAACCCGGAATTCGCCCCCATCGAGGTCAACCTCGAAGAACAGGATCTGATTATCGAAGGCCTGAGCGTCGGCGTTATCCGCCGCTAGTGGAGGATCTATGCAGTTCCCGCAGTCACTGAATCGTACGCAACTGCCACTCTTTGAGGCCTTTGTCGCCTCAACCCTAACACCGACACTGGCCGAGCCCTTGCCCGCCCTATGGCCGGTAAGCCAGCCTGAATTCCAGATGACAGGAGCCTTCGCGCCGCTCCAGGCTGTCGACGAGATGCGGGCATTCAGTGAGATTTCCCTACGCGGCGCTGCGGGGAGCTGCCTGAATCTGCTTGCCCCCATTCTGCGCGAACTCAGTGACAAGCAGGACAATCGCTGGCTAACCCTGATCGCACCGCCCAGCAGCCTGACGCAAAGCTGGTTGCGTGAGGCCGGCCTTAACCGTGAACGCATTCTGCTGCTGCACCCGCGCAGCAACCAAAGCCCGCTGCAACTGGCGCAACATGCGCTGGAGCTGGGGCGCAGCCATACCGTGGTCAGCTGGCTGCACCCACTGGAAGCCAAGGCCCGTCAGCAACTGGAACTGGCGGCGCAGCGCGGCCAGACACAGAGCCTGAATATCAGCCTGGGCTAGGCGCTGCGGTAAACCATATCGTTCAGGTAAAGCGCAGCGACAGGGTCTCCCAGGTGCGCACGGCGCACCCTACAGGCTAATTTCCTGCTTAATGCAGAACGCGCGGACCTTCATCGTGCTGAAAGTTGTTTTCCGCCAAATGGCCGGCCATTTGTACGCCCACATTGAACATGGCCTTGGCCACCTCAACATGCTGCCCTTGTAGAAACGCCTTGGCCTCGGCGGAAAAATCCAATACCACCAGTGACTCTTCATCCTCGCCGCGACGCAGAGCAATGCGCCCGTCAGGCAGTTCGACAATTTCCAGGAAGGATGTAGGCATAGGCTGGGCTCTCCACGAAAGGCGGGCATTGTAACAGCCGCAACCGGACAGCCCCAGCGCTCTGTCGGATAGCGGTCAGTATCACAGGTCGAGGGGAGTCAGGCGGAAGACGCTTTGCGGTTTTTCACGCGACGCACTGTTTATGCAGTGCATCATAGGCGCCCGTTATGACTACCACTCGCTTAAGGTTTCCCGAAAGCGCCGGGCCAGGGACTTGAGCGCTTGGCGCCAGTCTTCCAGGGTTTGACGAGAGAGCGGTGGTTCATCGACCGCATCCAGAGAAACGGCGCTGATCAGGGCAGGGTCGGCCTTGGCAGTGCGACCTTCCTGGGGCGGGCGGTACAGCTCAGCATAAGCCTTTAGCAGCTGCGCCAGCCAGCTATCGGCGGACTGCGCCAGCTCGACCAACTCGCCCAGCTCCTGACTTGGCGCAGAAGCCAGAATATCCGCCCGCAGGTAGTGCTCGGCCTGGGGCACGGCACTGTCCGGCAGACGGTAATAACCGGCAATTTCGTGGCACAGTCCGAGCAGCGCGCCGTACAGATGAAACAGAGCCGCCTCACGCTCAGCCTGGATCAGGGCCAAAGCGTTCAGCGCCTGTCCGTCCTCGGCCTTGGCCCAGGACTCCAGGGCGAGCCCTGCGTAGAAAAGCTTCTGGTTGGTACGGGTGTAACGTTCGTTGGCCATGCTGTGCCCTCCACTGCGGCTACCTATCCAAGCACTATAACCGCGTCACAAGCTGGGGTGCGCATAGCGCCCCCAGGAGAAGATCAGCGCTTGTCTTCGACCTTCCACTTACTGCCATCAAAGAAGGCACGCCAGCCGCTGGGCTTGCCGTCGACTTCGGTCTGCACATACTGCTCCTTGGTCTTGCGGCTGTAGCGAATAACCGCCGGACGGCCGTCCGGGTCCTTGGCCGGTGCCTCTAACAGGAAGTGGTACTTGGGATCGATCTCGCTCTTGTGCGGAATCAGCTCCAACACCAATGGCGCACGGGTTTCGCGGTTCTTCGGGAACTGGCTGGCGGCCAGGAACAGGCCAGAAGCGCCGTCGCGCAGGATGTAGGTGTCGTTGACCTTCTCGCACTTGAGCTCAGGCATCTTCACCGGGTCCATCTTCGGTGGCGCGGCCTCGCCACTCTTGAGCAGCTTGCGGGTGTTCTTGCACTCGCTGTTGGTGCAGCCGAAGAACTTGCCAAAACGCCCTGTCTTGAGCTGCATCTGGCTGCCGCACTTGTCGCAGTCCAGGCTCGGGCCTTCGTAGCCCTTGATCCGGTACTGGCCCTGCTCCACCTCGTAACCGGAGCAGTCCGGGTTGTTACCGCAGATATGCAGCTTGCGGGTCTCGTCCAGCAGGTAGGCATCCATGGCAGTGCCGCACTTCTGGCAGCGATGCTTGCCCAGCAGCACGCGGGACTCGGACTCGCCTTCATCATCGGCGGCGATTTCATCGCCCGGCACCAGATTGACCGTGGCTTTGCAGCGCTCTTTCGGCGGCAACGCGTAGCCGGAACAGCCGAGGAATACGCCGGTGGAGGCGGTACGAATGGTCATCGGCCGGCCACAGTCGCGGCATGGGATATCGGTCAGGGTGGGCTGGTTGGCACGCATGCCGCCCTCGCCCGCCTCG
>JBFHPI010000429.1:0-2933 GCA_041592855.1 Pseudomonas sp. | reverse complement strand
GCGGCCAATCTGCAGACCTGGATCGAGCATTCCCGCGAGCAGTTGCTGCCGGGCAGCGAACCGATCCCGCCGGCGCTGCGCGAGCAGCTGCTGACCTGGTATCCGCCCGAGTTGCTTGACAGCGTGCGTTATCGCGTCGGCGGCAGCGAACAGCTCGATGCCAGCGCCCTGCTGGGCAATCCGGATGTGCAGGCCGTGACCCTGGTGGATCTGATCCTGTTTCGTCAGGCCGAAGCGGCGGCCAGTGATGTGGCGCTCTGGGCCCACGAACTGCACCACGTGCAGCAGTACCGGGAATGGGGCGTGGCCGGCTTTGCTCGCCGCTATACCCGGGACTTTCAGGCCGTGGAGCAGCCGGCCTATCGGGTGCAGCAGGAGGTAGCCCGACAGCTGCGCGAAGAATGACGGCTTGAAAACCAAGCAAGCGCTAGGTTAGTGTGGCGAAAACAACAACCGGGAGCCACCCGCATGTCCGCCTTCCAGGAATATTTCGATCCCTCGCACCAACTGGTTCGCGACTCGGTGCGCCGTTTTGTCGAGCGCGAGATATTGCCGCATATCGCTGACTGGGAGGAGGCCGGCGAGTTTCCCCGGGAGCTTTATCGCAAGGCCGGCGCCGCCGGCATCCTCGGCATCGGCTATCCGGAACAGTTCGGCGGCAGCCATGAGGGCGATGTATTCGCCAAGGTGGCGGCCAGCGAGGAGTTGATGCGCAGTGGCTCCGGCGGCCTGGTGGCGGGCCTCGGCTCCCTGGATATCGGCTTGCCGCCCATCGTTAAATGGGCCAAGCCCCAGGTGCGTGAGCGGGTGGTGCCCCAGGTGCTGACCGGCGAGAAGATCATGGCCCTGGCGGTGACCGAGCCTTCTGGCGGCTCCGATGTGGCGAGTCTCAAGACCCGCGCCGTGCGCGAGGGTGATTTCTACCGTGTCAGCGGCAGCAAGACCTTTATCACCAGCGGCGTGCGCGCCGATTACTACACCGTGGCGGTGCGCACCGGTGGTGAGGGTTTTGGCGGGGTCAGCCTGCTGCTGATCGAGAAGGACACCCCCGGCTTCACCGTGGGTCGCACCCTGAAAAAGATGGGCTGGTGGGCCTCGGACACCGCCGAGCTGTTTTTCGACGACTGCATGGTGCCGGTGGAAAACCTGATCGGCATGGAGAACATGGGCTTTGCCTGCATCATGGCCAATTTCCAGAGCGAGCGTCTGAGCCTGGCGATCATGGCCAATATGACCGCCCAGCTGGCCCTGGAGGAATCGCTGAAATGGGCCGCCGGGCGCGAAGCCTTCGGCAAGCCCATCGGCAAGTTCCAGGTGCTCAAGCATCGTCTGGCGGAGATGGCCACCCAGCTGGAGGTGTCGCGCGAGTTCACCTATCGCCAGGCGGCGAAGATGGCCGCTGGCAAGAGCGTGATCAAGGAAATCTCCATGGCCAAGAACTTCGCCACCGACGTATCCGACCGCATCACCTACGACGCCACGCAGATCCTTGGCGGCATGGGCTTTATGCGCGAGTCCCTGGTGGAGCGGCTGTACCGCGACAATCGCATCCTGTCGATTGGCGGCGGCACCCGGGAGATCATGAACGAGATTATTGCCAAGCAGATGGGGCTGTAAGCCTCAGGGGGATCGCGCTTTGGCGATCCCCTGTTCCTTACATCCAGCTTTTTTCAACCCAGGCGCTGGTGTCTGCCAGGGCGCGGTCAAAGCGGCGCAGCATCTCGTCCACCTCGGCTTCCTGAATAATCAGCGGCGGGCAGAAGGCCAGGGCGTCGCCCATGGCGCGGCTGATCATGCCGTGTTCCTGGGCGCGGCCGGCCAGGTGGCGGCCGAGCACGCCGCTGGCCTGGCAGGGTGCCTTGGTGGCCTTGTCACCCACCAGTTCCACCGCAGCGATCAGGCCGCAGCCGCGCACCTCGCCCACCAGCGGGTGGTCGCGGTAGGCGGCCAGCCCCGCGCGCAGGCGTTCGCCCATGGCGGCGGCATGTTCTACCAGGCCGTCCTCTTCGATCACCTTGAGGTTTTCCAGGGCCACGGCGGTGGCTACCGGGTGGCCGCTGGCGGTAAAGCCGTGGCCCAGGGTGCCGAGGCTGTGGCTGTGGTCGGCCACCGGCTGGAACACCCGGTCGTTGACCAGCACCGCGGCAATCGGCTGGTAGGAGGAGGACAGCTGCTTGGACAGCACCAGAATATCCGGCTGGATAGCGAAGGTCTGGCAGCCAAACCACTGGCCGGTGCGGCCGAAGCCGCAGATCACTTCATCGGCGATCAGCAGGATGTCATGGCGCTTGAGCACCTGCTGAATGCGTTGCCAGTAGGTGCGCGGCGGCACGATCACGCCGCCGGCGCCCATCAGCGGCTCGCCGATAAAGGCGGCGATGGTGTCCGGGCCTTCGGCGAGGATGCGTGCCTCCAGTTCCTGGGCCAGGCGTTCGGCAAAGGCTTCCTCGCTTTCCCCGGGCAGGCCATGGCGGTAGTGATGCGGGCAGCCGACATGCAGAAAGCCCGGCAGCGGCAGGTCGAAGCCGCGCTGGTTGGCCGGCAGACCGGTGAGGCTGCCGCTGGCCACGGTGATGCCGTGGTAGGCATTGTGCCGGCTGATGATCTTTTTCTTCTGCGGCTGGCCCAGGGCATTGCTGCGGTACCAGACCAGCTTGACCACGCTGTCGTTGGCCTCGGAGCCTGAGTTGCTGAAAAACACCTTGCTCATGGGCGCCGGCGCCAGCTCGATGAGCTTTTCCGCCAGTTCGATGCTGGGGCGGTGCGCCTTGTGGCTGAACAGGTGATAGAAGGGCAGGCTGCGCAGCTGGCGTTCGGCGGCCTGCACCAGGCGTTGGTTGCTAAAACCCAGGGCGGCGCTCCACAGGCCGGCCATGGCTTCGATGTATTGCTTGCCCTGGTCGTCATAGACATGGATGCCTTCGCCGCGCTCG
>JBFHPI010000428.1:0-2946 GCA_041592855.1 Pseudomonas sp. | reverse complement strand
ATTCCCTGGGCGGTAATGTGCTGCTCAAGTACCTCGGCGAGACGGGCGCGGACAGCCAGCTGCAAGGCGCCGCGGCGGTGTCGGTGCCCTTTCGCCTGGACCAGTGCGCCGACCGTATCGGCCTGGGCTTCTCCAGGGTCTATCAACACCACTTTATGCGCGAGATGGTCGCCTACGTGAAGGACAAGCAACGCCTGTTCGCCCACCGGGGCATGGCCGATCGCCTGTCCACCCTGGAAAAGCTCGGCCCCCTGGACAATATGCGCACCTTCTGGGACTTCGACGGCCGCATCACCGCGCCGCTGCACGGCTACGCCGACGCCGAGGACTACTACCGGCGCGCTTCCAGCCGCTACTTTCTCGGCCGGATCGAAACGCCGACGCTGATTATCCAGGCCGCCGACGACCCCTTTGTCTTCCGTCACAGCCTGCCCGAAGCCCATGAGCTGGCACCCTGCATCGACTTCGAGCTGCACGATAGCGGCGGTCATGTGGGCTTTGTCGAAGGGCGCCTGGGCAAACCGGGTTATTACCTGGAGCGGCGCATTCCACAGTGGCTGGACAAGCAGGCGGCCACTTATCGGTAGGGTGGAAAACCGCGCACTACCTTCCACCACTGCACCAGGCTTAACTCAGATCACCTGCTCCAGCGGCACATGCAGCTTGGCGTATAACGCTTCCAGTGCCTCCCGCGCTTGCGGAGCGGTGTAGCCGCCCTCCAGGGCCAGCACCTGATAGATGCCACGACGCAGCATTTCTTCACTCAGGTCCCCCGGGTTGCCGCGGGTGGTGCAGAGGAAGCGCACCCAGGAGGTCATGATGATCCAGCTGTTCAGGGTCAGGGCCTCGATCTGCGCGGCATCCATCAGCAGGATGCCGGCCTCGACAAAGCCCTGGTAGATAGCCTGGGCCTGCACCAGGCAGCGCTGGGCGAACAGCCGGTAGCGCGCGGCCAGCTCGGCATCGCTTTCCAGCAGGTGTTCCAGATCGCGATGGAGGAAGCGGTAGTGCCACATGGCCGCCAGCAGCGCTTCAAGATAGAAGGTCTTGTCCGCCACCGTCAGGGCGCGGCCCTCGGGGCGTCGCAGAAAGGTGTCCACCTGGGCTTCGTACTGGGCGAACAGCTCGGCGATGATCGCCTGCTTGTTGCGGAAGTGGTAGTACAGGTTGCCCGGCGAAATCCCCAGATGGGCGGCGATATGGTTGGTGGTGACACTGCGCTCGCCCTGGGTGTTGAACAGCTCAAGGCTGGCCTGGACGATGCGCGCGCGGGTTTTCGGGGCGGCCATAGTGGAAATCTCGACGGGAAAAGCCCGGCAAAGGTACAACCAGACAGGGCTAGAGTGTTACCGGAAATCATCGACGCAACATCCGCTAACTTTTCGTTGGGCTGCGTTCGTCGCCTGGGCGGGTGATGCTATTTGACAGATTAGAGTATTTACTCTAAAAATCCAGCACACCTTTCTCGCAGCGACGGCCAATCCACTGACGCTGCTGCATTGCTGGAACACCGAGGAGCCGCCCCATGGTCGCCAACGTCGCCGCTTTTGATAAAAGTCTGGAACACAGCCTGCAACGCAGCCAGCAGCAACTTAGCCAGCTGGAGCAGAGCTTCACCCTGCAGCGCCAGGCCTTCCAGGCCAACCCCATGCCCTCGGCCGAGCAGCGCGTGCAGTGGCTCAAGGCCCTGCATCAGCAGCTGGTGGACGAGCAGGACGCCCTGGTCAACGCCATCAGCCAGGACTTCAGCAACCGCAGCGCCGACGAAACCCTGCTGGCCGAGCTGATGCCCAGCCTGCATGGCATCCATTACGCCACCAAGCGCATCAAGAAGTGGATGAAGCCCTCGCGGCGCAGCGTCGGCCTGCAATTTATGCCGGCGCAAGCCAAGGTCATCTACCAACCCCTGGGCGTGGTCGGGGTGATCGTGCCGTGGAACTACCCGCTGTTTCTCGCCATGGGCCCGCTGGTCGGCGCCCTGGCCGCCGGCAACCGGGTGATGATCAAGATGAGCGAGTCGACGCCTGCCACCTCGCAACTGGTCAAGGACCTGCTGGCTCGGGTCTTCCCCGAGGATCTGGTCAGTGTGGTGCTGGGCGAGGCAGAGGTGGGCATGGCGTTCTCCAAGCTGCCCTTCGATCACCTGCTGTTCACCGGCGCCACCAGCATCGGCAAGCACGTGATGCGCGCCGCCGCCGACAACCTGACCCCGGTGACCCTGGAACTGGGCGGCAAGTCGCCAGCCATCGTCAGCGCCGATGTGCCGCTGGCGGACGCCGCCGAACGCATCGCCTTCGGCAAGACCCTCAACGCCGGGCAGACCTGCGTCGCGCCGGACTATGTACTGGTGCCCCGGGATCGCGTGGAAGGTTTTGTCGAGGCTTATCGCAGTGTCGTACAAAATTTCTACCCGACCCTGGCCGACAACCCGGACTACACCGCCATCATCAACGAGCGCCAGCTGCAACGCCTCAACGGCTACCTGCAGGACGCCGAAAGCAAGGGCGCGCAGATCATCCCACTGTTCCCCGAAGGTCAGGGCCGGCGCATGCCCCAGGCCGTGCTGCTGAACGTCACGGATGAGATGAAGGTGATGCAGGACGAGATCTTCGGCCCGCTGCTGCCGATCATCCCCTACGACAAGCTGGAAGACGCCTTCGCCTTTATCAATGAGCGCGACCGCCCCCTGGCCCTGTACTACTTCGGTTACGACAAGGCCGAGCAGCAGCGCGTGCTGCATGAAACCCACTCCGGCGGCGTGTGCCTGAACGACACTCTGCTGCATGTGGCCCAGGACGACATGCCCTTCGGCGGCGTTGGCCCCTCCGGCATGGGCCACTACCACGGCCACGAGGGGTTTCTGACTTTCAGCAAGGCCAAAGGAGTATTTATCAAGCAGCGCCTGAACGCCGCCAAACTGATCTACCCGCCCTATGGCAAGGCGAT
>JBFHPI010000427.1:0-2964 GCA_041592855.1 Pseudomonas sp. | reverse complement strand
TCCACCCGGCCGGTGATCCAGTAGTAGCCATCCTCGTCGCGACGGGCGCCGTCGCCGGTGAAGTACATGCCCTTGAAGGTCTTGAAGTAGGTGTCGACGAAGCGGTCGTGGTCGCCGTACAGGGTACGCGCCTGACCCGGCCAGGAATCGATGATCACCAGGTTACCTTCGGCGGCGCCGTCGATCAGGTTGCCCATGTTGTCCACCAGGGCCGGCTGCACGCCGAAGAACGGACGGGTCGCCGAACCCGGCTTGAGCGCGGTGGCGCCCGGCAGCGGACTGATCAGGATGCCGCCGGTTTCGGTCTGCCACCAGGTATCGACGATCGGGCAACGCTCCTGGCCGACGGTCTTGTAGTACCAGTTCCAGGCTTCCGGGTTGATCGGCTCGCCCACCGAACCGAGCAGGCGCAGGCTGGAGCCATCGGCGCCGGCCACGGCGGCATCACCCTGGGCCATCATGGCGCGGATCGCGGTGGGCGCGGTGTAGAGGATATTGACCTTGTGCTTGTCGACGATCTGCGACACCCGGGTGATATCCGGGTAGTTCGGCACACCTTCGAACAGCAGGGTGGTGGCGCCATTGGCCAGCGGGCCATAGACGATATAGCTGTGACCGGTAACCCAGCCCACATCGGCGGTGCACCAGTAGATATCACCCGGACGATAGTCGAACACCCGCTCATGGGTCAGCGCCGCATACAGCAGGTAGCCGCCGGTGGTGTGCTGCACACCCTTGGGCTTGCCGGTGGAGCCTGAGGTATAGAGGATAAACAGCGCCTCCTCGGCGCCCATTTCCTTCGGCGCGCAGACGCTGCCGGCCACCGCCATCAGGTCCTCGAACCAGATATCGCGGTGCGGGTGCCACTTGATCTCGCCACCGGTGCGCTTGCACACGATGATCTTCTGCACGCTGGCGGTTTCCGGATGGGTCAGGGCCTCGTCGACGTTGGCCTTGAGCGCGGTGCGCTTGCCGCCCCGCACGCCTTCGTCGGCAGTGATCACCACCTTGGACTGACAGTCGATAATGCGCCCGGCCAGGGCCTCAGGGGAGAAGCCGCCGAATACCACCGAATGGATGGCACCGATACGGGTACAGGCCAGCATGGCCACCACCGCCTCGGGGATCATCGGCATATAGATGGTCACCACGTCGCCACGGTGCACGTCCTGGCCGCGCAGGGCGTTGGCGAACTTGCACACCTGCTCATGCAGTTCACGGTAGGTGATGCTCTTGTGCTCGGACGGATCGTCACCTTCCCAGATAATCGCCACCTGATCACCGCGCTCTTCCAGATGACGATCCAGGCAGTTGTAGGAAACGTTGAGGGTGCCGTCGGCGAACCACTTGATATCCACATGATGGTCATCGAAGGAGGTCTGCTTGACCTTGGTAAAGGGCTTGATCCAGTCGAGACGCTTGGCCTGCTCGCGCCAGAAGCCGTCCGGGTTGATCACCGACTGCTGGTACATGGCCTTGTAGGTGGCCTCGTCGGTCAGCGTGGTGGCGGCCACTTCGGCACGCACGGGATACAGGGACGCAGCACTCATCAGAAACACCTCGATGGATAGTTGTTTTTCTATGGGAGCATTTGTAGCCCGCCCCCTACCCCGGAACCATTCGACCATGGTCTTACCGCTCTACGACCATGGTCTTGGCAGATTTGGCAGCCCGAAAATGGCCCCTGGTACAGCACCGGGAAAGGGCCTGGAGGACGTGATAACAGGACACCCGCGCGGGCAGCACGCTCCCCCGAAGAAACCTGAGCGCAAAAAAAAGGGCGGTCATCCGACCGCCACCCAAAGCATTCCGGGGAGGGAATGTAGAAACGCTTGCCTCCAAACCACGCAGGATTGGAACGCCTGCAGTCTGCCGCCAGAGCTAAGGTCGGACTATTGCACCAAGGTCGTAGGTCCATCCCCAGCGACCTGGCTAGAATGATCCATATTCGTTCAACCCAGGGTCGCCCTCATTAACAGCTCGCATCTCGACACGCTGCAGCATGCCCCGCCCAGCCAAAAGCCGGCGGATATCTGGGCCCGCCTGTGCTGTGAGCAGGCGCTACTGGCGCTTGAGCAAGGCTGTTACGCCGTTGGCGCGGTGCTGGTCAACGAGGCCCAGGAGCTGCTGTGCAGCGCGCGTAATCAGGTGTTTGCCGATGGCCGCTACGCGAGCAGCGCCCACGCCGAGATGCGCGTGCTCGACCAGCTGGAGGCTGAGCATCCAACGCAAGCGCGCAGTCGCCTGACGCTGTATGTCAGCCTTGAGCCCTGCCTGATGTGTTATGGCCGTATTCTGCTGGCCGGCATCACCCGGGTGCGCTATCTGGCCCGGGATCAGTCCGGCGGTTTTGCTGCCCACCCGCGCCAGCTGCCGCCCGCCTGGGCGGAACTGGCCAGGCAGACCTCGGTGCGCCAGGCCGATGTGGATGACTACTGGATCAGGCTGGCCGAACAGGCGATTGAGCGCCTGCAGGATCGCCAGACACTGCGCAAACGGGTGGTTGACGCCTGGCGCGGTGAACCGGGTGCCTAAGCGGCCACTAAGCGTGCCCGCCAGCGCCACTCCAGTACCGCCAGGCTGCCGACAAACAGCGCCTCAAGCAGCAGATGCAGCACGCCCAGCAGACTCGCTGTAGCACCATGCAACAGCACCCAGCGCACACACAGCAGCGCCCACAGGGCATTGGCCAGCACCAGCAGCATCAGTGCCCAAAAGGGGCGACGGCGCAGGCGTGCCAGGTTTAGCGAGTAGGCGGCATAGCCCAGACTGACCAGTGCAATAAGCTGCAACAGCGCCTCGGGCAAGCCGTACCAGGGCTGCAGCCAGCCCCCCAAGGCCAACAGCATCACCCCGGCCACGCCAGCGGCAAGACCATCCAGCCACAACAGCCTCGCGCAATTCAGGGCGTGCGCCCCTGCAGATCGGCAATCCAGGGCTCCAGACGGCGACCGAACGCCAACT
>JBFHPI010000426.1:0-2966 GCA_041592855.1 Pseudomonas sp. | reverse complement strand
CCGCGTAGTCGCCATGGGCCCAGATGCCGGGGAAGGTCTCGAAATAGGCCGCCTGGAACTTGCTGCCATCGGCATCTTTCCAGAAGCCCACCGGCATGCTGGGGAAATGTCGGGCGCAGACCAGTTCGCCTTTCTCGCCGGTAACCGCCTGCCCTGCGTCATTCCACACCTGCACGTCCATCCCCAGGCCCTTGCACTGCAGCTCGCCGCGCCATACCGGCAGCACCGGGTTGCCCAGGGCGAAGCAGGAGACGATATCGGTGCCGCCGGAGATGGACGACAGGCACAGGTCGGCTTTGATCTCGCGGTAGACGTACTCGAAGCTCTCATGGGACAGCGGCGAGCCGGTGGAGAGAATGGCTTTAAGCCGTTGCAGCCTGTGCGTGCTGCCGGGCTTGGCGCCGGCCTTTTCCAGGGCGGCGAGAAACTTGGCGCTGGTGCCGAAGATGCTGATGTTTTCCGCATCGATCAGATCGATCAGGCGCTCGGCAGCGGGGTGGAAGGGCGAGCCGTCGAACAGCACCAGGGTCGCGCCCAGGGCCAGGCCGGAAACCAGCCAGTTCCACATCATCCAACCACAGGTGGTGTAGTAGAACAGGCAGTCGTCGGCATGCAGGTCGGTGTGCAGGCCGAGTTCCTTGACGTGCTGCAGCAGGGTGCCGCCCGTGCCATGAACGATGCATTTAGGCACCCCGGTGGTGCCGCTGGAATAGAGGATGTACAGCGGGTGCTCGAACGGCACCTGGGTGAATTCCGGCTCGCCACCGGGCTGATAGAAGTCCTGCCAGAGCACGACCTTGGCCGTGGAGTGAAAGTCGGCGGCTTTGGCCTGGGCGTTGCTGTAGGGCAGCACAATCAGCTGTTCGAGCGAGGGCAGACGCTCGAGGATTTCGCCCAGCTTGGCGGTCAGGTCCAGATTCTTGCCCGCATAGCGGTAGCCGGCGGCGGCGATCAGCACCTTGGGCTCGATCTGGCCAAAACGGTCGATCACCCCCTGGGTGCCGAAATCCGGCGAGCAGGAGGACCAGGTGGCGCCCAGGCTGCTGGCGGCGAGCATGCCCACCACCGTCTGCCAGGTGTTGGGCATAAAGGCCGCCACCCGGTCGCCCAGGCCCACGCCGGCCGCGCGCAGGCTTTTCTGCAGGCCGGCGACATGGGCGGCCAGCTCGGCATAAGTCAGTTGTTCGCGCGAACCGTCCTCGCCAATGGCCACCAGAGCAGGGTGGTTGTCGCGGCGGCGCAAGAAGTGTTCGGCAAGGTTCAGGGTAGCGCCGGGAAACCAGTGGGCACTGGGCATGCTCGGGCCTTCGCGCAACACGGCCTCGGGCTGCTGGCTGAAACGGATATCGAAGAACTCGACTATGGCCTGCCAGAAGGCCTCCCGCGCCCCCACGCTCCAGACGTGCAGGGCCGGGTAGTCGGCCAGTTGCAGGTTGTGGCGCTGATTGACGAAGCGGCGAAAGGCGTCCATCCGGGTCGCCGCGATACGTTCGGCGGAGGGCGTCCACAGGGGCTGTTGCATGGTGTTTCCTCGAATGCTTGTTATGCCGGGCTAGGTCGGCTTATTGCTGCAAGCCTAGCGTTTGGCGCTTGGCTTGTGCCGTGCTTCCGGGTGCCTGCCCTGATCCTTGATCGCGGCGCCTGTAGGCGCGGAACACCGCCTGAGGACAGCCTGCGGCGAGTCTGATGCCGGTGCTTTACAGGGTGTAAATAAAACCATACGAGCGGGTGCGGTCCGTGGCTGTTTCATGGATTGCGCCGCATGCCGCGTCTTATCCGGGCTACCCTTGCCCGCGGACAAACGGGGTAGGTGAACATGGCGCAGGCGCTAGGTGCTGGCCAGCCGCGCCCGTGCCACCCGTGAGCCATTGGGTTTTTCCAGCACCGCGCAAATGCGTTGGCCGGCTTCGATCAGCCGGTCCATATCGATGCCGCTTTCGATGCCCAGACCGTTGAGCAGATAAAGCACATCCTCGGTCGAGACATTGCCGCTGGCGCCTTTGGCGTAGGGGCAGCCGCCGAGGCCCGCCACCGAGCTGTCGAACACATTGATGCCTTCCAGAAGGCTTGCATAGATATTGGCCAGGGCCTGGCCGTAGGTGTCGTGGAAGTGCCCGGCCAGCAGGTGGCGCGGAATATCGCGGCCAACCACATTGAACAGATGACGGGTCTTGCCCGGGGTGCCGGTGCCTATGGTGTCGCCCAGGGACACTTCGTAGCAGCCCATGGTGTAGAGTTCCTTGGCCACGCTGGCGACCTGCTCGGCGCGCACCTCACCCTCGTACGGGCAGCCGAGCACGCAGGAGACATAGCCGCGCACGCGGACATTGTGCGCCTTGGCCGCCTCAAGCAGCGGCACAAAGCGCTGCAGGCTCGCGCTGATCGAGCAGTTGATATTCTTCTGCGAGAAGGCCTCGGATGCGGCAGCAAATACCGCGACTTCCCTGACCCCGGCGGCCAGGGCAGCCTCGAAGCCTTGCATATTCGGCGTCAGGGCCGCATAGGTGATGCCCGGCCGTTGCTGGATCTGCGCGAACACCTCGGCGCTGCCCGCCATCTGCGGCACCCACTTGGGCGAGACAAAGCTGCCCACCTCGATATAGCCCAGGCCCGCAGCGGACAGGTCATCGACCAGGCGCACCTTGTCGGCCACGCTGATGGGTTGCTTCTCGTTCTGCAGACCGTCGCGGGGGCCGACTTCGACCAGGCGCACTTGTTTGGGGAGATTCATGTTGGTTCCTTGGTTGTATGTGAGCCTTTGCGCTTAGCAGCATGGGTATCGCTGCGCTCAACCCATCCTACGGTAGTGGGGGTAGGATGGGTTGAGCCACGCGATACCCATCAAAGGGCTTCTTCCAGCTCCACCAGCACTGTGCCTTCGCTGACCATCTCGCCTTCGCCGCAATACAGCGCCTTGACCGTACCGGCATGGGGCGCGCGGATGCTGTGCTCCATTTTCATCGCCT
>JBFHPI010000425.1:0-2975 GCA_041592855.1 Pseudomonas sp. | reverse complement strand
TGACGCCGCGCCCAAGGCCCAGTCCAAGGACAGCCATAAGGAACTTCCGCCTGTTGAAGAGGTGCTGGTGATCAATGTGATTGCCCGCGATGAGGAAGGCTTCAAGGGCCCGGCACTGCTGCAGAATATTCTGGAGAGTGGCCTGCGCTTCGGCGAGATGGATATCTTCCATCGCCACGAAAGCATGGCCGGCAACGGTGAAGTGCTGTTCTCCATGGCCAACGCGTTGAAGCCCGGCACCTTCGACCTGGACGATATCGAAGGCTTCAGCACTCGTGCCGTGAGCTTCTTCCTTGGCCTGCCAGGCCCGCGCCATCCCAAGCAGGCCTTCGATGTAATGGTGGCCGCGGCGCGCAAGCTGGCCCATGAACTGGGTGGCGAGCTCAAGGATGACCAGCGCAGCGTGCTGACCGCACAAACCATCGAACATTACCGCCAGCGCATCGTCGAATTCGAGCGCCGCCAGTTGACCCAGAAACGCTGATCGCAACCGCATTGCAAAAGAGCAGCCCAGGCTGCTCTTTTCGTTTGAGAGACCGAGTATGAGCGACGCCGCCCAACGTATTGCCGCACTGCGCAACGAGCTGGATGCGCACAACTACCGTTATTACGTGCTGGATGAACCGAGCGTTCCGGATGCCGAGTACGATCGCCTGTTCCGAGAGTTGCAGGCGCTGGAAGCCGAGCACCCGGAGCTGGTAACTCCTGAGTCGCCGACCCAGCGGGTGGGCGGTGAGGCGCTTAGCGCCTTTGGCGAGGTGCGTCACGAAGTGCCGATGCTCAGTCTCGGCAACGCCTTTGACGATAATGATCTGCTGGATTTCGATCGCCGCGTGCGCGAGGGCCTGAACCTGCCCGGCGGTGACCTGTTTGGCGGCGGCGCCGAGGTCGAGTACAGCTGCGAGCCCAAGCTCGATGGCCTGGCGGTGAGCCTGCGCTACGAGAACGGCCAGCTGGTGCGCGGCGCCACCCGTGGCGATGGCAGCACCGGCGAGGATATCAGCAGCAATGTGCGCACCATCCGCAATGTGCCGCTCAGGCTGCAGGGCGAGGGCTGGCCCCAGGTGCTGGAAGTGCGTGGCGAAGTGTTTATGCCCAGGGCCGGCTTCGAGGAGCTCAATGCCCGTCAGGCCGAAAGCGGTGGCAAGACCTTCGCCAACCCACGCAACGCCGCCGCCGGCAGCCTGCGTCAGCTCGATCCGAAGATCACCGCCAGCCGCCCGCTGGAGTTCTGCTGCTATGGCGTGGGCCAGGTCAGCGGTGAGCTGCCGGCTACCCAGGTGGGCATGCTGGAGCAGCTCAAGGTCTGGGGTATTCCCATCAGCCGCGAACTGAAGCTGGCCAAGGGTGTGCAGGCCTGCCTGGACTACTACCGCGATATCGGCCAGCGGCGCATGAGCCTGGCTTACGACATCGACGGCGTGGTGTTCAAGGTCAACACCATCGAGGATCAGCAGCAGCTGGGCTTCCGCGCGCGCACGCCACACTGGGCCATCGCCCACAAGTTTCCGGCCCAGGAAGAGCTCACCGAACTGCTCGACGTGGAATTTCAGGTTGGTCGTACCGGCGCCGTCACCCCGGTGGCGCGGCTCAAACCGGTCAAGGTGGCCGGGGTGATGGTGGCCAACGCCACCCTGCACAATATGGATGAAGTGGCGCGCCTGGGAGTAATGATCGGTGATACGGTGATCATCCGCCGCGCCGGCGACGTGATCCCCCAGGTCATGGCCGTGGTCCCAGAGCGTCGCCCGGCCGATGCGCGGCCGGTGCAGATTCCCGCGCAGTGCCCGGTGTGCGGTTCGGCGGTGGAACGCACCCAGCTGGTCAAGCGCAGCAAGGGCAAGGCCAGCGTCAGTGAGGGCTCGGTGTACCGCTGTGTGGGCCGCTTGAGCTGTCAGGCCCAGCTCAAGCAGGCCATCATTCACTTCGTTTCACGGCGGGCCATGGATATCGAAGGCCTCGGTGACAAGACCATCGAACAACTGGTGGACGAGCAGCTGATTGCCTCACCGGCCGACCTCTACAAGCTGACCTTCGAGCAGATTATCGGTCTGGAAGGCTTTGCCGAGGTGTCCAGCAACAAGCTGCTGGCGGCCATAGAGGACAGCAAGCGCCCGACCCTGGCGCGCTTTATCTATGCCCTTGGCATCCCCGATGTGGGTGAGGAAACCGCCAAGGTGCTGGCCCGCTCCCTGGCCTCCCTGGAACGGGTGCGTCAGGCGCTGCCCGAGGTGCTGACCTATCTGCCGGATATCGGCCTGGAAGTGGCCAATGAGATCCACAGTTTCTTCGAGGATGGGCATAACCAGCTGGTGATCGGGGCCTTGCTGGGCGAGTGCGGGCTGCAGTTGCAGGAGGAGGGTGAGCTGAACGCCGAGTTCAGCGCCATTGCAACCCTGGGCGGCATGCTCGACAAACTCAATATCCCCAGCGTCGGGCCAGGGGCTGCGCAGAAGCTGGCCGAACGCTTTGGCAGTCTCGATGCGCTGTTGCATGGCGACTGGCTGGATATGCGCCAGGCCCTGCCGGAGAAACAGGCCAAGGCGGTGCGCGAATTTTTCGACAGCGCAGACAACGCCCGGCGTGCCCGTGCCATCGAGCAGCAACTGCGCGACTTCGGCATGCACTGGGAAAGCGAGAAGAAGGTCGCCGAAGGCCTGCCCCTGGCCGGCCAGACCTGGGTGCTCACCGGCACCCTGGAACTGATGAGTCGCGATCAGGCCAAGGCCAGGCTGGAGAGCCTGGGCGCCAAGGTGGCCGGCTCGGTCTCGGCCAAGACCCATTGCGTGGTGGCCGGCCCCGGCGCCGGCTCGAAACTGGCCAAGGCCAGCGAACTGGGGGTGCGGGTGCTGGATGAGCAGGCCTTTATCGCCAGCCTGACGGACTATGGGGTGAGCCTGTAGATGACCTGTCAGGGATAGCCTGGGTCGTAGGGTGCGCCGCGCGCACCGATAATCTGCCGACAGAGTAGGTGC
>JBFHPI010000424.1:0-2981 GCA_041592855.1 Pseudomonas sp. | reverse complement strand
TATTGGCCGCTATCGAACAGAGCAGTTGGAAGCCCAGAACTCTCTTGCTCTACGCCAACCATCTGCATGACAACGATCGTTGGCCCATGGGGCCGGCTGGTATGGGCATCGCCCTGCCGCCTGCGATCGAAGCCTTGCCCGTCGATGGCCTGTGGAGCCCGAGCCTGAGTCGTGCCGAGCAGCTGGACAAGGCCATGGCCCTGGCCATGCAGCATGATCTGCAAGGTCCGCTACCGCTGAAAAAACGGCTGCGCCGGCTTATCCAGCGGCTGCTGGCTGGACGCGCCTGGCCTGCCACTGGGGAGGATGAATTCTTCCGCAAGGCGGTGCGCCGACATGAGCTGTTCTGGGTGCGTAAGCTCTCCGAATAGGCGTAGTGCAGCGGACAAATGCTATGATTCGCGGCAATTTTCAGTGCTTGCCGGAGTCTCCATGAAATTATCCATGCCGCGTTTCGACCAGGCCGCCGTTCTGGTGGTGGGCGATGTCATGCTCGATCGCTACTGGCATGGCGGTACCTCGCGGATCTCCCCGGAAGCGCCGGTACCGGTGGTCAAGGTCGAGCAGATCGAGGATCGCCCCGGTGGTGCGGCCAACGTCGCGTTGAATATCGCCGCCCTGGGCGCGCCAGCGGTGCTGGTCGGGGTTACCGGCGCCGATGAGGCGGCCGAGAGTCTGGGCAATAGTTTGCAGGCGGTGGGGGTGAAGACCCACTTCCAGCGCATCGAGGATCAGCCGACCATCGTCAAGTTGCGGGTCATGAGCCGGCATCAGCAGCTGCTGCGCATGGATTTCGAGGAACCCTTCAATACCGATGCCGGTGAGATTGCGGCCAGCGTCGAGGCGCTGCTGGCGGGCGTCAAGGTGCTGGTGCTGTCGGACTACGGCAAGGGCGCGCTGCGCAACCACCAGGCCCTGGTACAACTGGCCCGCAGCAAGGGTATCGCGGTGCTGGCCGACCCCAAGGGCAAGGATTTCTCCATCTACCGTGGTGCCAGCCTGATTACCCCCAACCTGCATGAGTTCGAGACCATAGTCGGGCATTGCCGCGACGAGGCCGAGCTGGTGGCCAAGGGCGCTGCGCTGATGAGCGAGCTGGAGCTGGGCGCCCTGCTGGTGACCCGTGGCGAGCACGGCATGACCCTGCTGCGCCCGCAGCAGCCGCCGCTGCATCTGCCGGCCCGAGCCCGGGAAGTATTCGATGTGACCGGCGCCGGTGATACGGTGATCTCCACCCTGGCCGCTTCCCTGGCTGCCGGAGAAGAACTGCCCCAGGCCGTGGCCCTGGCCAACCTGGCCGCCGGCATTGTGGTGGGCAAGCTGGGTACCGCGGCGATCAGCGCCCCGGAGTTGCGCCGGGCGATCCAGCGCGAGGCCGGTTCCGAGCGCGGCGTGCTGGGCCTGGAACAGCTGCTGGTGGCCGTCGAGGACGCCCGCGCCCATGGCGAGAAGATCGTCTTTACCAATGGCTGCTTCGATATCCTGCATGCCGGTCATGTCACCTACCTGGAGCAGGCTCGCGCCCAGGGTGATCGCCTGGTGCTGGCAGTCAACGATGATGCGTCGGTCAGTCGCCTGAAGGGCCCGGGGCGGCCGATCAATTCGGTGGATCGGCGCATGGCCGTGCTGGCTGGTCTGGGGGCAGTGGACTGGGTGGTGAGCTTTAGCGAAGACACCCCGGAAAACCTACTGCGCGCAGTTAAGCCGGATGTGCTGGTCAAGGGCGGCGACTACGGCATCGAGGGCGTTGTCGGTGCCGATATCGTCCGCGCCTACGGTGGCGAGGTGCGGGTGCTGGGCCTGGTGGAAAACAGCTCGACCACGGCCATCGTCGAGAAAATCCGCAACAAGTAAGCGGTCGGGCGACTGGCCGCCCTGCCAGTCGTCGTTGTCCCTGTGGTCATAGGCGCTCTGTTGGCCCGGGCGCATGATCGGCTCCATCATTCGCGTGGAGCCAATGCCATGACTGCCGATCTCCAGGGCCGTGCCCTGGCCTTTCTCAATCGTTTCGCCCAGGCCGACTGGCCGGATCATCTCAATCTGCGCAAGCCCGTCGAGCGCCTGATCTACCGGGGCAGCCGCGCCAGCTTCCGCGCAGCGGCCAAGCGCTCGGCTCAGACCGGAAAGGGGTCGCGAGCCGTGGATGGCGACGCGCTGTTCGACCTGTCGCTGTCCGACGAACAGCAAATGCTGGTGGAGATGCTGCAGGGCTTTGCCCTGGAGGTGCTCCGCCCTCTGGCTCATGAGGCTGACGCCCAGGGCGCGTTGCCCGCGCAGTTGCTCAATCAGGTGCATGAGCTGGGGCTCTGCCATTACGGCGTCGGCGAGGCGCAGGGCGGTCTGGCCGGCGAACGCACCAGTCTGACCAATGCCCTGATGGCCGAGGCCCTGGCCCAGGGCGATCTGTCCCTGGCTGCGGCATTGCTGGTGCCGCTGTCGGCGGCCAACTGCATTCGCCGCTGGGGCAGCCAGGCTCAGCAGGCCCAGTGGCTGCCGGCCTTTGTCAGTGACGAGCCGGCGCCGCTGATGACCATTGCGGTCGGAGAGCCGGTGCCGTTGTTCGATCCCCATAGTCTGGCGACCCGGGCAAAAAAGCGCGGCCAGCATTACCTGCTCAGTGGTGAGAAGTGCCTGGTGCTGCGGGGGCTGGATGCCACTTGGCTGATTGTCGCGGCCCAGGTGGCCGACGGCACCGGCTTGTTTATCGTCGAGGCCGGCGCCAAGGGGGTGCAGCGCCGACCGGAGCCGGCCATGGGCCTCAAGGCCGCCGGCACCGCGCGTATTCAGTTGAAGAACGTCAAGGTGCCGGCCAGCGCCCGTCTGGCGGGCGCCACCTTCGACTACCAGGGCTTTCTCGACCATGCCAGCCTGGCCTGGTGCTCCCTGGCCGTGGGCACCTGTCAGGCCGCGTTGGACTATGTGATCGGCTACTGTAACGAGCGCGTGGCCTTTGGCGAGCCCATCAGCCATCGCCAGGGCGT
>JBFHPI010000423.1:0-3000 GCA_041592855.1 Pseudomonas sp. | reverse complement strand
TGGTTTCTCGACGGTTTCGCCCCGGCAAAGAACCCGCAGATGTGGACACCCGAGCTGTTTGCCGAGCTGGCCCGACTGTCTCATGCCAGCACCACCCTGGGCACCTTTACCAGTAGCGGCCAGGTACGACGCGGCCTGGCCGCCGCCGGCTTCGTGGTCAAACGCGTGCCGGGCCTGGGCAAGAAGTGGGAAGTGCTTAAAGGCCACTTTCGCGGCGTGCCTGCGTCAGCCGAAAAGCCCTGGTTTGCCCGTCCGCCGCAATCTGCTGGCGAACGCAGCGCCCTGGTGATTGGCGCCGGCCTGGCCGGCTGCGCTACAGCCGCCAGCCTGGCCCAACGCGGTTGGCAAGTCACCCTCATGGAGCGCCATGGCGCCATTGCCCAAGAAGCCTCGGGTAACCCGCAAGGGGTGCTTTACCTCAAACTCTCGGCCCATCACACCGCGCTGTCGCGCCTGATCGTCAGCGGCTACGGCCATACGCGCCGGCTTCTGTCGGGGCTCAACAAGGGCCAGGAATGGGACAACTGCGGCGTACTGCAACTGGCCTTCGACAGCAAGGAGGCCCAGCGTCAAGCTCAACTGGCCGCCGCCTTCCCGAGCGATTTAGTAACCGCCCTGGATAAGACCGCCGCCGAGCAACAAGCCGGCATCCCCCTGCCGGCCGGCGGTCTTTTTTATCCCGAAGCCGGCTGGGTGCATCCGCCGGCACTCTGTGCTCTGCTCAGCCGGCATCCGAATATACGCCTGCAATTGCACCAGGAAGCCCTGGAGTTGCGCCGTGACGGCAGTAGCTGGCAAGCCTGGAATGGCGAACAATTGCTGGCCAGCGCCGCGGTAGTGGTCTTGGCCAGTGCCGCCGAGATCAAGGGCTTTGCTCAGGCTGCGCAACTGCCGCTCAAACGCATCCGTGGGCAGATCAGTCGCCTGCCCGCAACCCAGGCCAGCCGCGCGTTAAGCACCGTGGTGTGCGCCGAAGGCTATGTCGCCCCGCCGCGCCTGGATGAGCACACCCTGGGCGCGAGCTTCGACTTTTACAGTGAGGACCTGTCGCTGAGCAGCGCCGATCACGCAAGCAACCTGCAACGACTGGAAGAGATTTCCCCTGAGTTGGCCCGGGCCCTCAACGCCACGGCACTGGCCCCCGAGCAACTGCAAGGCCGCGCCGCCTTTCGCTGTACCAGTCCGGACTATCTGCCGATTGTCGGCCCGCTCGCCGATGCCGCTGCCTTTGCCGAGGCCTACGCGGTGCTGGGCAAGGATGCCCGCCAGGTGCCGGACACCCCCTGCCCCTGGCTTGCAGGCCTGTATATCAACAGCGGGCATGGTTCTCGCGGGCTGATCACCGCGCCACTCTCCGGCGAACTGATCGCCGCCTGGCTTGACGACGACCCCTTGCCGGTGCCCGCCGATGTGGCCCAGGCCTGTCATCCCAATCGCTTTGCGTTACGCGCGCTGATCCGCAATAAGGCCTGAAAGCCAGTGGCGGACAAGGCCAGGCCATGTCCGCTAGCGGCCTCCCCCATCAGCCTCTGGCGGTAAAACGCCAGGCACGGTGGATCTTCGGGTTGCGCGCAAAGTCCGGATCAAGGGTCGAGGCGCTGATTTCCTCGACCTGATAACGCGCGGCCAGGCTCTCATCCAGCTCGAACTTGCGGAAGTTGTTGGAGAAGTACAGCACCCCGCCCTTGGCCAGGCGCGCCATCGCCAGATCGAGCAGCTGCACATGATCGCGCTGCACATCGAAGATACCTTCCATGCGCTTGGAGTTGGAGAAGGTCGGCGGGTCGATAAAGATCAGCTCGTACTCACCGCGATCCTCCGCCAGCCAGGCCATGACATCACCCTGTTCCAGACGGTTCTTGTCCGAATAGCCATTGAGCGACAGGTTGCGCCGCGCCCAATCCAGGTAGGTCTTCGACAAATCGACACTGGTGGTGCTGCGCGCGCCGCCCTTGGCCGCATGCACGGTGGCGGTGGCGGTATAGCAGAACAGGTTGAGAAAGCGCTTGCCGGCGGCTTCTTTCTGGATGCGCAGACGCAGCGGCCGGTGATCGAGGAACAAGCCGGTGTCCAGGTAATCGGTGAGATTGACCAGGAGCTTTACGCCGCCCTCGCTGACTTCCATAAACTGGCCCTGAGCCGCCTGGCGCTGGTACTGCTTGGTGCCGCTCTGGCGTTCACGGCGCTTGATCACCACCTTGCTCTTGTCGACGCTCAGGGCCTGGGGAATCGCGGCGATGGCATCAAACATGCGTGCCTTGGCTTTCTCCGGGTCAATGGACTTGGGCGCGGCATATTCCTGTACATGCACCCAATCCCCATACAAATCCACTGCCATGGAATATTCCGGCATGTCGGCGTCATACAAGCGATAGCACTCCACGCCTTCCTTGCGTGCCCACTTGCCCAGCTGCTTGAGGTTCTTCTGCAGGCGGTTGGCAAACATCTGCCCGCCTTCACTGAGGCGCGCCTGCTCGACCACCGGAGCCGGCGCCGGTTTGATCGGGTTGCCGTTCTTGTTGTACTGGCGCTCTAGCGGCTCCAGCGGGGATTTGTCCGCCTCGGCCTGCTCGCGTTCGCGCTCGCGCTGCTCAGGCGTGCGGCGCTCGCCGGTAACGAACTGCTCGGGCTGCACCTTGATCAGCAACAGCTTGCACGGCAGCGCACCGTTCCAGAAGGCGTACTGCTTGTGGCTGCGGATGCCCATGCGCTTGCCCAGGTCCGGTGCGCCGGTAAAGACTGCCGCCTCCCAGCCCAGGCAGGCCTGACGCAGGCGCTCACCAAGGTTCTGGTAGAGGTAGAGCAAACTGGCTTCATCACCCAGGCGCTCGCCGTAGGGCGGGTTGCAGATCACCAGGCCTTTCTGGTTCTGATCAGGGCGCGGCTCGAAGGTGGCCACTTCGCCCTGATAGACCTTGACCCAGTCGCTCAGACCCGCCCGCTCGATATTGTTGCGCGCGGGCTGGATCAGCCGTGGGTCGGCCTCGTAGCCGCGAATCC
>JBFHPI010000422.1:0-3024 GCA_041592855.1 Pseudomonas sp. | reverse complement strand
GTTCTCAAGCGTCAGGAACTGGTACGCCTGGCGCAAGACTTCCTGCTGAGCCATGAGCGCATCTATGACCAGATCACGCTGCGCAGTCAGAGCGGGGTTGGGCGTACTGCTGATCTGGATCAGGCTGAAGCCCGTCTGGCCCAGGCCCGCAACAACCTGATCACCGAGCAGACCAATCTGGCCGATGCCCAGGTCAACTACTTCAGCCTGGTGGGGCGTGAAGCCTCAGGGCTAAGCATGCCGGCGGGGCTGGCAGGGCAGTTGCCGGAGACCTTGCAGGCTGCGCGCGAGGAAATGCTGGCCAACAATCCCTACCTGAGTTCGGCCGAGTCCGACGTGCTGGCCACCGAACAGCAGTATGCGGCGGCCAAGTCCAGTTTTTATCCGCGCTTTGATGTTGAGCTGTCCCGTGGGATGGACAACAACCTTGATGGTACCGCCGGACACAACAACCAGTGGCGCGCCATGCTCAACATGCGCTACAACCTGTTCGCCGGTGGCAGCAACAAGGCAGACCTGCAGTCCAAGGCTTACCAGACCAATCAGGCCATGGACATCCGCAACAATGCCCTGCGCGTGCTGATCGAAGATCTGGGCCTGGCCTGGAATGCCCTGGAAAACGCTCGTCAGCAACTGCCCATCGCCCAGCAGTATGTGGACTACAGCACCCGGGTGCGTGAGTCCTACCAGCAGCAGTTCCAACTGGGTGATCGCACCCTGCTGGATCTGCTCGACAGCGAGAACGAGCTGTTCACTGCCTCGCGTCGCCTGGAGGAAGTGCGTTACACCGAACTGTTTACTCAGTACCGCATCAAGGCGACCATGGGCTCCCTGCTCAAGAGTCAGGGAGTGGTGGCGCCGATGGCGGCCGCACCGCTGGATGAGGTCAAGGCCAGGGTCAGCCTGCCCACCTTGTAACTGAGTACCGCCTGAAATGAGTGAGACCCGGTGACCGTCGACATCAGTCAGACCCAGAACCGTAGCGATCCCAGGGATCGCTACGACGACCCACTGCTCGACAGCCTGCTGTCGCTGTGCAGCCTGCATCAGAAATCGGTCAGTCGGGCCATGCTTACCGCGGGTTTGCCCTTGCCTGATCAGCGCCTGAGCCCCGAGCTGTTGCCCCGGGCCGCAGCGCGGGCGGGCTTGCAGGGGCGCTGGCTGCGTCGTGGCCTGCAGCGTATTCCGCAACTGGCCATGCCGGCCCTGTTGCTCTTGCAGAATGGCCGCTGTGCACTGTTGCTGGGATGGGACGAGCAGGGCCGGGCGCGCCTGATGCCCAGCGAGAGCGAGGGCGGCGAGGTGCGGGTCAGTGCCGAAGTGCTGGCCAAGGATTACAGCGGCCAGGTGTTTTTTGCCCAGCCGCTGCACAAGTTCGACTTCAATCGCGGTGAGCTGATTCCCCGGGCCACCTCCTGGTTCCGCGATACCCTCAAGCGCTCGCGTTGGCTGTATATCGATGCCGTTGCAGCCAGTTTTCTGATCAACCTGATCGGCCTGGCCACGCCGCTGTTCGTGATGAACGTGTACGACCGGGTCGTGCCCAACCAGGCCGAGGCCACGCTGTGGGTGCTGGCCGTTGGTATCACCGGGGTGTTCTTCTTCGACCTGCTGCTGAAAACCCTGCGCGGTTTATGCCTGGATCTGGCGGGCAAGAAGACCGACCTGATCATCAGTGCCACGCTGTTCGAGCGTATCGTCGGCATGGCCATGAAGTTCCGTCCGGCCCGGGTCGGCAGCTTCGCGCAGAACATCCACGAGTTTCAGAGCCTGCGTGATTTCCTTGCCTCGCTGACACTGGCCAGCGTGATCGATCTGCCGTTTACCCTGTTGATTCTGGCGGTGATCGCCCTGATCGGCGGCCATCTGGTGTGGATTCCGATCCTGGCCTTTCCCCTGGTGGCGCTGATCGGCTGGCTGTTGCAAAAGCCTCTGGCCGATACCATGCAGCGCACCATGGCCCTGGCCGCCGAACGCCAGTCCAGCCTGATCGAGAGCCTGGCCGGGCTGGATGCGGTCAAGGTCAACAACGCCGAAAGCGAGCGTCAGTACATCTGGGAACAGACCATCGGTACCCTGGGGCGTCTGGAGCTGCGGGCGCGCATGTTGTCCAGCCTGGCGATGAATTCGACCATGCTGCTGCAGCAACTGGCCGGGGTGGTGGTGATTGTTCTCGGGGTGTACCAGATCATGGCCGGCAACCTGAGCATGGGCGGGCTGATTGCCTGCTATATGTTGAGCAGCCGTGCACTGGGGCCATTGACGCAGATTTCCGGCTTGTTGACCCGCTATCAGCAGGCCAAGGTGACCCTGGAGTCGGTCAACCAGATGATGGAGCTGCCCCAGGAACGCCACGAGGACGAGCGCCCGCTCAAGCGCCAGTCGCTACAGGGTGCGGTGGAGTTCCGTCAGGTGGAGTTCCACTACCCGGAGCAGCAGCAGGCGGCCCTGCACAAGATCAACCTGGTGGTTCGCCCCGGGGAGAAGATCGGCATCATCGGCCGCAGTGGCTCGGGCAAGAGCTCCCTGGCCAAGCTGATCGTCGGCCTTTACCAGCCCGACGGCGGCAGCCTGCTGGTGGATGGCATCGACGTGCGCCAGCTGGATGTCAGCGACCTGCGCTACAACATCGGTTATGTGCCCCAGGACATTCAGCTGTTTTCCGGCACTCTGCGCGACAACCTGGTATCCGGTGCCCGTTACGTCGAGGACGAGCTGGTGTTGCAAGCCTCCGAGCTGGCGGGTGTGCATGAGTTCGCCCGTTTGCATCCCAAGGGCTATGAGCTGCAGGTGGGCGAGCGCGGGCAGAATCTCTCCGGTGGCCAGCGGCAGAACGTCGCCCTGGCTCGGGCGTTGTTGCTTGATCCGCCGATTTTGCTGCTCGATGAGCCCACCAGCTCCATGGACAACACCGGCGAGGAACGCCTCAAGCAGCGCCTGGGCAAGGTCATCGGCAACAAGACCCTGCTGCTGGTGACCCACCGGGCCTCCATGCTCAGCCTGGTGGATCGCCTGATCATTGTC
>JBFHPI010000421.1:0-3030 GCA_041592855.1 Pseudomonas sp. | reverse complement strand
TGCAACTCAGCAGTCTGACCAGCCAGGTGTCCATCCAGGCAGCGGCCCAGGCTTCTGCGCAGGCTTCACTGCTATTGCTGCGCAAGACCCTGGAGCTGCAGGCCGCCACGATCGGCGGCCTGGTACAGGCCACCGCTACCGCCACTACGCCGAGCAACCCAACCAACCTGGGCAACACGATCGACCTGATGGTTTAACAGGCATTCGGCAAAGGGCTAGACTGCAGCCAATAGCCAGTACCCCTGTGACTCACCATGCCCGAACCCCCCATCTATATCTCGCCCGACCAGCTCTGCGTCGGCCTGTATATCCAGCTTGAACTGGCCTGGTGGGAACACAACTTCGCCTTCAACAATTTCAAGATCAAGGACGAGGCGCAGATCAAGGCGCTTCGCGCATTGGGTTTGCAACGCCTGCGTTATGACCCGGCCCGCAGCGACTGCGCGCCACTGACCGAAGCGGCGCCGGCCAGCACACCAGAAGCCCCCAGTCCCGCCGCCCCGAGCCCAGAGGAACAGGCGCGCCAGGCCCGCGCGGAAAAGCTCAGGGCCCTGCGCAAGCGCCTGGCCGAGGTGGATCGCCGGTTCACCCAGGCCAGCCAGCAGGTCAAGATGCTCAACCAGACCCTGCGCAGCCGCCCGGAAGACGCCGTCAAGCAAGCAGGCGAGATAGTCGGCGCCATGGTCGAAACCCTGCTCGGCGACAACGGCGTGGTGCTGCACAGCATCAACAGCAAGGCCGCCGAAGACAGCTACTACCACGCTCTTAACGTCACCGTACTGAGCCTGCTGCTGGGCCGCCAGCTGGGACTGGACAGCGAGGCCTGCCACACCCTGGGCCTGGGTGCGCTGCTGCACGATATTGGCAAGCTGGATGTGCCAAGCAAGGTGCTGCTGAAAAGCGAGCCACTGACCCGCCCCGAGCAGCAACTGCTGCAACTGCATTGCGAATTCGGTCTGCGCATGGGCCAGAAACTGATGCTGGACGACGAGGTGCTGCGCATCATTCACGAACATCATGAACACTGTGACGGCAGTGGTTATCCACGCGGCCTGAGCGAAGCCGCAATCGGCCGGCTAAGCCGCCTGGTAGGCCTGGTCAACGCCTTCGACAACCTGTGCAACCCGCTCAACCCGAGAGACGCCCTCAGCCCCCACGAAGCCCTGGCGCTGCTGTTCAAGCAGCACAATGCCCGTTTCGATGCGGTGGCGCTCAAGGCTTTTATCCGGGTCATGGGCATCTACCCGCCCGGCAGTCTGGTGCAACTCAGCGACCAGCGCTATGGCCTGGTGCTGGGCATGAACCCCAGCCAACCGCTCAAGCCTACGCTGATCGTGCATGACGCGGCAGTGCCCAAGAACGAGGCGCTGATTGTCGATCTGGAACAGGAAGCCAGCCTCACCATCACCAGTTGCCTGCGGCCGAGTCAGCTGCCGCTGGAGGCGCTGGAATACCTGAACCCACGCCAGCAACTCACCTACTTTGTCGAGCCAGGTCAGGGCCGCCGCTAGCTGCGGGTAGGGTGCGCCGTGCGCACCGACCATTAACCCGCCACGCTGGTGCGCACGGCGCACCCTACGGACCTAGAGCCTCTCAGTACCAGTGGCGATGATTGCACGCAACGGAGCATCGCCCTGACTAGGCCCCGCTGTTTTCCTCGATCAACCAGTCCAGCCGCCAGTCGCCCTGAGTCTGCCCAAGCAACTGGGCCAGCCACGGCAGGGTCTGCTTGAGCTCATCCGCCAGGCCCCAGGGCGGGTTGCTGATGACCAGGCCGGAGCCATTGAGGCGCGCCGCTTCGTCGGTGGGGTGCACATAGAGCTCCACACGCAACAGCTTGGGGGCGCTGCTCTTTTGCAAGCCGCGGTAGAAGGGTGCCAGTTGGCGCAGGTCCTTGATCGGGTACCAGATCGCCACCACCGCCTGACGCATGCGTGCGATGGCCTCTTTCAACGACTCGGCGCAGCGCTGCATCTCATCCAGCTTCTCGAAGGGCGGGTCGATCAGCAACAGGGCGCGCTTCTCCCGGGTCGGCAGCAGCGCCCGCGGCACATACCAGCCCTCGCCCAGGTGCACCGCCACGCGGCGGTCGCCGCGCATGTTTTCCTTGAGCAGCGCCCCATCCTCGGGGTGCTTCTCGTTCAGATGCAGGCGGTCCTGCTCGCGGGTCAGCAGCCGCGCCAGCTCGGGGGAGCCCGGATAGTGACGCAGCTCACCCTCCGGGTTCATGGCACGCACCACTTCCAGGTAATCCTGCAGGGCGTCCGGCACATCCGCGGCCTGCCATAGGCGGGCGATGCCTTCAAGGTACTCGCCGGTGCGACTGGCCTGGTCGCCCTGCAGGTCATACAGGCCGATGCCGGCATGGCTGTCGAGGTAGGCCAAAGGCGCTTCCTTGCGAGACAGCAGGGCAATCAGGCGAGTGAGGACATAGTGTTTCAACACATCGGCATGGTTGCCGGCGTGGAAGGCGTGACGGTAGTTCATCGGGCGGGCTCCTGTGGCCCGGCAGTTTAACAGGGCCACGCTGTGGCGGCATTTGCCTTGAGCGGGATGGATCAGTAGGGTGGCCGCTCAGCCTTCAGCCAAGGAGCACGGCATGTCATTGCACGATCTACTGGGGATCGAAATCCCGCTGATCCAGGCACCCATGGCCGGGGTGCAGGATCACCGCCTGGCCGTGGCGGTCAGCAATTGCGGTGCCCTGGGCTCGCTGCCCTGCGCCATGCTCGATGCAGCCGGGCTGCGCCGCGAGTTAACCGCGCTCACCGAGAAAACCCGCAAGCCCTATAACCTCAACTTCTTCTGCCACACCCCAGCCGTACCCCAGCCTGAGCGGGAAGCGGCCTGGCGCCAGGCCCTGGCACCCTACTACAGAGAACTGGGCATCGACCCGGCGAGTATCGCCACAGGCCCCGGGCGCCAGCCCTTTAGTGCCGAGATGGCCGACCTGCTCGATGAGTTACGCCCGGCGGTGGTCAGCTTTCATTTTGGTCTGCCCGAGGCGGCGCTGCTGACGCGAGTGCGGGC
>JBFHPI010000420.1:0-3043 GCA_041592855.1 Pseudomonas sp. | reverse complement strand
TGTTCGTGGGCCTGGTGGATCGCCTCGGCGGTCTTCACCGCACCCCAGAAGGCCAACCAGGCCTCCAGCAATTGGGGATCGAGCAGTTCGCGGCAGAAGGAGGCCTGAAAGAAGGCCGACAGGCGCGCCCGCGGCGTCGGTTCGGCCTGGCTGACGGCTTCCTGCAGAAGGCCCATGACCCGCCCGGTGACGGTCAGGTAGGCCTCGGCCACCAGTTCGTCCTTGCCGCCGTAGTGGTGGTTGATCAGGCCCACCGAGACCCCCGCCTCGGCGCATATCTTGCGGATCGAGGCGCCCTGGAAGCCATGCTGCTTGAGGCACTTGAGGGTGGCCTCGACCAGGTGCGATTTGCGCAGTTCTGGCTCCAGGCGGGCAAAGCGAGTGGGGTGGGTCATGGCCGATCCTTATACAGTCGCAGAGGCGCTAAGTGCAGCGCTGAACGACTGTACAGGATCATCCATATTCCGTCAGCGCCCTTGCAGAGCCAGGGTCTGTTGCGCCTGCTGCCTGCTGCTCGCGCGGATCAACCACTCGCCGATCACCAGCGCCAGGCCGACCCCGAGCAGGCTCTTGCCGGCGTAGTCCCAGGCGATCCGCGTGGCGAGGGCCTGCTGACCACCCGCGAACTGGAGGTGTGCCATCTGCTGCTGCGCGGCCACTCGGCCAAGTCCAGCGCGCGCTGCCTGGGTATCGCCGCAGAAACCGTGCGCATGCACCGCAAGAATCTCTACACCAAGCTGCAGATCGGCTCCCAGGCCGAGCTGTTTTCGCAGTTTATCCTGTGGCTGGGGGTCGCGCCGACTACGCCAACTGCGCCTCAAACAGCTGCAGCACCGCCTCCGGCAGCTGCTGGCGCAAGCCCTCGCCACTGACCAACAGCAACAGCGGCAACAATTGGCGCAGCGTGGTGGGCTGCAGGCCGGCGCAGACATCGGCCTGACGCGCCAGGGGCAGACCGCCCAACACCTGGGCGGCAACGGTGAGGTTGCGGTCGACGGCCGCTGCTTCGGTCAGCTTGCACAGGTAGCCGGTGGAAAAACTGCGCAGGCTGTCGCTGATCAGCGGCATATCGACGATATGCCGGGCGATCTGCAGCACATGATCGACATCGTTGATGCCGTAGATCAGCACGCGAATCTGCTTGGCCGACAGGCATTCGGCGTAGCGCGCCGCCGTGGCGAAGGCGCCATCGGCGCAGAGCTGGCGGGCCACCTCCAGATGCAGGCTGTCCGGCAGGCTGAGGTAGGTGTCGAGGATCAGGCGTGGGTCGAGATGGCGGGTCACCTGGGCGGCGAAGGCCACCGGCATGGCCAGGATCAGTTCGCGCAGCTGGCCCGGCGGCATATGCGGCGCCAGCAGTGCGGCCTTTTCCGCTCCCAGTTGCTGCACCAGGCTCAACTTGACCGCCAGCGGCGCCATGGCCTGGGAGGCCAGCAACAGGCGCAGGCCTACACTCAGGTTCGCGGGTTTGGGCATAGCAATCTCCAACTTCTTGGTCCGGGGAGCCAGGATTGACCCGCAACAGCGTGCAGGGAAGCCATCTTTGATTGGGTCATGCGCTTCGCCCTGCCGCGGCTGGGAAGCCCGGAAACAGCTGCTGCGCCAAAACCGGCGGCGGTCAGGTGGTCGCCTAGGCGACCTGCAACCGGCCGTAACGGCGGAAATACAGCAACACCAGCGGCAACGCCAGCAGGCCAAGCAGGCCAGCCCAGGTAAACAGCCCGGCAAACCCCAGCTGCTGGGCCAGCCAGCCGCTGCTGGCGCCCACCAGGCCAGCCAGCAGCAGTTGCACGCTGGCCTGCAGGGTAAAGTCGGCGCCTTCATGCTCCGCTCGACACTGACGCATCATGGCGGCGAACAGCGCCACCGTGGACATGCCGTCGGCGATTTGCTCGAACAGGCTCACCCCGTAGACCAGCCCGACCTGAGCCCCCTGGCCTACCAGCAGGGCCATGGCGGCAATGCCGGCCGCCTGCAACAGACCGAACAGCAACAGCGATCGCAGGGCGCCGAGGCGGGCATAGAGCAGGCCACCGAGCAAGGCGCCGCCGATACCGGCCAGGCTACTGAGCAGAGTCAGCTGGCCCAGCCCGGCGTTGCTCCAGCCCTGGTCCACCAGCATCGGCTTGATCATCGGCGAACCCAGGGCATCGCCCAGCTTGAAACTCAGCAGCACCAGCAGCCACAGGCCCATGCCCGGCTGCAGCAACAAGCCGCGGTAATGCCGCAGCAGCAGGCCGGGGCCGGCGGGCTCGGCCAAAGCCGGCTGGAACGGCAGGCGCCGCCGCTCGTCGAAACGGGCGATGGGCAAGGTCATCAACACCAGCAACAGGGCCACCAGGCCCAGGCTCAGGTGCCAGCCCAGCTGATCGACAAACAGCAGCAGACCGCTGCCGCTGACCAGCATGCCGATCTTGTAGCCGCCCACCTGCAGGCTGTTACCCAGGCCGCGCCAGCGCTCCGGCAAGAGGCGCACGGTGAGGCCATCGGTGGCAATGTCCTGGGTCGCGGCGGCCAGATTGACCAGCAACAGCAGCCCCAGCAGCAGCCAAAGACCGCTGCCGAACAGCCACTGCGGCCCGAGCAGGGCCAGGCCACCGAGTACGCCGATCACCGTCAGCTGCAGGGGCAAAATCCAGCCGCGGTGATGACCCAGGCGCCTGGATGCCATGCGGTCGATCCAGGGCGCCCACAGAGCCTTGAGCAACCAGGGCAGGGCCAGCAATTTGAGCAGGCCGATCAGCGCCAGGTCGACGCCGTGCTGGCGCAGCAGCACCGGCAGGGAATGGGCCAGCAGGCCTGAAGGCAGGCCCTGGGCGCAGTAGAGCGAGGCCAGCAGGATCAGGGTGGCGTTGGCCGGACGGTGATCGACGGGCGACATGGAAGACTCTCGCGGCAGATTAGGCGGCGACAGTAGCGGCTCAGGCCAACGCAGGACAAGCCTGAGCGTGCGCTTAAGGTAGCGGTGCGCACGGCGCTCCCTAGGGAGCGCCGTGCGCACCGCTACCTTAAGCGCACGCTCAGGCTTGTCCTGCGTTGGCCT
>JBFHPI010000419.1:0-3049 GCA_041592855.1 Pseudomonas sp. | reverse complement strand
GACTGTTCATCGCCCATGCCCGGCGCCTGCACGACGCCGGGCTCTAGGCGGGTCTGTTGCGCTCCGCTCCGCCGCTCGTGTGGAGCGCTCGCACACATGGGGTTCGTGTGGCGGGTAGGGTGCGCCGCGCGCACCGCTGGCGTATCGGCCGCCCGCACCTCTGCGGCCGGTTGGCTTTATCCAATCTTCGACTAGTCTGACGAGACAATAATTGTTTCAGAGGCAGCTGCATGCCTAAGGCCATACGGGGGTTCGTCAGGGCGGTGGACGCGATCAATCGCGTCATTGGCCGTTTCGCCATGTACCTGATCTTCGTCATGCTCGCCGTGCTGCTGTATTCCTCGGTCAGCAAGACCTTCGCCGACCCGGCGATCTGGACCCTGGAAACCGCGCAGTTCCTGATGGTCGCCTACTTCCTCCTCGGCGGCGGCTACTCCATGCAGCTCGACGCCCATGTGCGCATGGACCTGTTCTACAGCCGCTGGTCACCGCGCACCCGCGCCGTGATGGACGCCATCACCATCGGCTTTCTGATTTTCTACCTGATCTTTCTGCTCTACGGCGGCATTTCCTCCACCCAGTACGCCCTGGAGTACAAGGAGACCAGCTATTCGGCCTGGTCACCGCCCATGGCGCCGATCAAGATCATCATGTGCATCGGCATCGCCCTGATGCTGCTGCAGGCCATCGTCACCCTGTTCAAGGACATCGCCGCGGCCCGGGGGGAAACGCTGTAATGGAATACGAGCTGATCGCGGTACTGATGTTCTCCTCGATGATGTTGCTGCTGCTCACCAGCAAGCGGGTGTTTGGTGCCATCGGCTTTGTCGCGGTGGTGGCGGCTCTGCTGCTGTGGGGCGATGGTGGCTCGGAAATGGCCTTTAGCGCGGCCATGAAACTGATGAAGTGGTACCCGCTGCTGACCCTGCCGCTGTTCGTCTATATGGGCTATATGCTCTCCGAGTCGGGCATCGCCGAAGACCTCTACCGCATGTTCCATGTGTGGATGGGCCCGCTGCACGGCGGCCTGGCCATCGGCACCATCGCCCTGATGGTGGCGATCTCGGCGATGAATGGCCTGAGCGTGGCCGGTATGGCCATCGGCGCCAGCATCGCTTTGCCGGAACTGCTGCGTCGCGGCTACGACAAGATCATGATCACCGGGGTAATCCAGGCCGGCAGCTCCCTGGGGATTCTGATTCCGCCCAGCGTGGTGCTGGTGCTCTACGGCATGATCGCCCGCCAGCCGGTGGGCCAGCTGTGGCTGGCCGGGGCCATCCCGGGGCTGATGATGGCCGGTCTGTTTATTCTCTATATCGCCATCCGTTGTCGCCTGCAGCCCGAACTGGGCCCGGCCCTGAGTCGTGAGGAGCGCGAGCAGATCGGCTGGGGCGAGAAGTTGCGCCTGCTCAGTGCCGGGCTGGTGCCACTGTTTATCTTCTTCAGCATGACCGGGCTGTTTCTCATGGGTTATACCAGCCTGGTGGAGAGCTCGGCGGTGGGCGCGGCGGCAGCCACCCTGGCGGCCCTGGCCAAGCGGCGGTTGAATCGCAAGGTCATGGAAGAAACCCTGCGCAAGACCCTGGCCATCAGCTGCATGTTTATGTGGATCATCCTCGCCGCCCTGTGCTTCGGCGCAGTGTTTGATGGCCTTGGCGCGGTCAAGGCGATCGAGAATTTCTTCCTCGAACAGCTGGGCTTGGGGCCCTGGCAGGTGCTGATCCTGATGCAGCTGTCGTTTATCCTGATGGGCATGTTCCTCGACGACACCGCCATGCTGGTGATCGTCGCGCCCCTGTATATCCCCCTGGTCGGCGCCCTGGGCTTCGACCTGATCTGGTATGGCGTGCTCTACACCATCACCTGCCAGATCGCCTATATGACCCCGCCGTTTGGCTACAACCTGTTCCTGATGCGCGCCATGGCGCCACCGGAGGTAAGCCTGCGGGATATCTATGTGTCGGTGACCCCCTTTGTCCTGATCATGATCCTGGCTTTGGTGCTGATCATGGTCTTTCCGCAGATTGCCCTGTGGTTGCCACAGTGGCACTACGGGCGTTGACGCCAGCTTTCAGGAGTCGGTACGCGCGGTCGAGGTGCCAGGGTAGCGGCGCCTCAGGTTGCCCCTCTGAAAACCCTGCCGGGCATGGTCCGGCAGTGCGGTTGTATGCCATCTGAATCGACAGCATTGGAGAAACAGCATGAGTACGAGACGCAGTTTTCTGAAGACCGCCGCCGTTGGCGCTGCTGGCGCCACGGCCCTGGGTTCGGCGCATATCTATGCCAGTGAGCCGAAAAAGATCACCTGGCGCCTGCAGACCTACGCCGGCCCGGCCCTGGGCGAGCATGTGATCAAACCCTCCATCGACGCCTTCAACAAGGCGGCCAACGGCGAGATGGAAATCCAGCTGTACTACGCCGACCAACTGGTGCCCACCGGCGAGCTGTTCCGCGCCATGCAGCGTGGCACCATCGACGCGGTGCAAAGTGACGACGACTCCATCGCCGCACCGGTGGACATCTCGGTGTTCGGCGGCTACTTCCCCTTCGCCACCCGCTACAGCCTGGATGTGCCGGTGCTGTTCGAGCAGTACGGTCTCAACGAGATCTGGGCCGAGGCCTATGGCGAGGTCAAGGGTGTGACCTGGCTCGGTGCCGGCGCCTGGGACCCTTGCCACTTCGCCACCGTGGAGCCCATCACCAAGCTTGAACACCTCAAGGGCAAACGCATCTTCACCTTCCCCACCGCCGGCAAGTTCCTCTCGCGCTTTGGCGTGATCCCGGTAACCCTGCCCTGGGAAGACGTCGAGGTGGCCATGCAGACCGGCGAGCTGGACGGCATCGCCTGGTCCGGCATCACCGAGGACTACACCGTGGGCTGGGCCGATGTGACCAAGTACTTCCTCACCAACAATATCTCCGGCGCCTGGTGCGGCTCCTACTTTGCCAACTCGGAGAAGTGGGACGCCGTGCCCGAACACCTCAAGACCCTGTTCAAGCTGTGCATGGACAGCTCCAACTACTACCGCCAGCACTGGTACTGGGGCGG
>JBFHPI010000418.1:0-3065 GCA_041592855.1 Pseudomonas sp. | reverse complement strand
GCAGTGACATGCGTGGCGGTGCCAATGGCGCGCGTATTCGCCTTGCCCCGCAGAAGGACTGGGACGCCAACCAGCCAGCCCAGCTGGCCAAGGTGCTGGCCAGCCTGGAAAACATCCAGAAGGATTTCAATGCCTCGGCCTCCGGTGGCAAGAAAGTCTCTCTTGCCGACCTGATCGTGCTGGCCGGTACTGCCGCTGTGGAAGCCGCGGCGAAGAAGGGCGGGGTGGATGTGACGGTGCCTTTCAGTCCGGGCCGCACCGATGCCAGCCAGGATCAGACCGACGTGGATGCCTTTGCCGTACTGGAGCCCAGGGCCGATGGCTTCCGCAACTACGCCCGCAAGGGTCTGGAAGGCGTCGCCGCCGAACTGCTGGTGGACAAGGCTCAGCTGCTGACCCTCACCGCGCCGGAAATGACCGTACTGATCGGCGGTTTGCGCGCGCTGAATGCTAATGTCGGCCAGGCCCAACACGGGGTCTTCACCAAACGCCCGGAAACCCTGAGCAACGACTTCTTCGTCAATCTGCTGGATATGGGTACCAAGTGGCAGAAGTCAGCCAGCGAAGGCGTGCTGGAAGGCCGCGACCGCAAAACCGGTGACCTGAAGTGGACCGGCACCCTGGTGGACATGGTGTTCGGTTCCAACTCCCAGCTGCGCGCCCTGGCCGAGGTCTACGCCACCAGCGACGCGCAAGACAAGTTCGTGCAGGACTTCGTCGCGGCCTGGACCAAGGTGATGAATCTGGATCGTTTTGATCTGAAGTGATAACCCCACTGGTTGGCTCTTGAGTCAGCACACTGCGCCCCGACACGGTTACCCGTGCCGGGGCGCAGTCTTGTCGGCCGGAAAAGCCCGACACTGAGCAAGGGAGAGGGGGCTTACTCACTGGCAGCCAGCAACTTCACCAGGCGTTGTGCCAATGGGCTTACCAGCAGCACGCTGGGAAAGGCGAACAACCAGGCGGTCAGCCAGGCCAGTACCCACATCTGCGCGAACTCTGGGGTAAAACCTATCGCCCGCAGGGTGGAAATGCCCGATACCAGAAAGGACATCAACCCGGAGAGGATCAAGGCGAACAACAGTCGGCTGTATTTGTGCGGGATCATCAGGCCAGCTCCAGGTTGTTGGCCACAGCCGTGAAGGTGTGCAGACGCAGCAAGGTTTCGGCGAAGTGCTTGCCGAACATGCGCGCAGTTTTCTTATCCCCCGGGACAAAGGCATGGCCGGGTGAGGATTTTTCCGCCTGCGCCATCAGGCCGGACCAGGACCCCAGGCGATTGGCGGCCTCATCGCAGGGCACGCCCAAATGCTGCTCCGGCAGAATGGGGTTGCCGACCCAGAGCATGCCGTGCTGCATGCAGAACACGAACATCGAGATCAAGGTGGACTGCTTGTCACCCGCCGGTAGCGCCGACACGGTAAAACCTGCTGCCAGGCGCCCCTGCAACTGCTGGTTTCGCCACAAGCCCCCGGTGGCATCCATAAACGCCTTGACCGGCGCCGAGACCCCACCGAGGTAGGTGGGTGAACCGAGGATAAAACCGTCGTAGCCGAGCAGTGCATCGGGGGTTGCTGCCAGGGCCTGGGCTTGCAGCAGACAGGCCTCAACCCCGGCAATGCTGAGCAGTCCCTCGCGGATCAGGCTGGCGATATGCTCGGTGTGTCCATGGGCGCTGTGGTAGATGATGGCGACTTTTTTCATGCTGCTGACTCCGGAAATTGAATAGATCGGGTTGTGTGCTTAAACCATCAGCGCGGCGATCAGGCTTGCCGATAGATAGAGGCCGAGGCCAAACACGCTGTGGGTGGCGAGGCTTTTCAGGCTGTTCTTCAGCGGCGTGGGCGTTTTGCGCGAGGCAATGCCTGCGCCCATGGCGGGCTGGATAAACAGCAGCGGGATGGCAACGCTGAGCATGCCCAGCGCCAGTGCGGGAAGGACTGTGGGCCGTTCGAGCCAGGTCATGCCGCAAAGACCAAGCAGCAGTGCGGCAAAGGCAATGCCCGTGGTGTAGTGCATCAACCAGCCCAGGCCGAGCTCGCCGCGGATCGGTTCGGATTGGCCGATGGCACTGTGGCGGATACGCCCGCGCAGCAGATGGCCTACCCAGCGCCCGACAAAGGCGAAATTGAGGGTGGCAATACCCAGGCGTTGCAACACAAGCAGCCAGGCATCCATGACCAGGGTTGCCCCAGCACCGAGCACCAGGGTCAGCAAGAGATTGTTCAGTAATGGGTTCATCTAAGCCTCACTTGGGTTGACCAACAAGGGGTTCGATGTGACTCTACAAGTTGAAGTTAACTTGAGGTCAAGGGGTATTTTATGGATATCGCCGAAGTCGCCAGGCGCTCGGGTTTGCCGGCATCGACACTGCGCTTTTATGAGGAAAAGGGGCTGGTTAAGACCTTGAACCGCCAGGGCGAGCGGCGCCGATTTGCGCCACAGATACTCGATCAGCTGGCGCTGATTTCGCTGGGTCAGTCCGCCGGCTTCAGCCTGGATGAAATCCGCCTGATGCTCACCAGCAACGGTGAAGCCAATATTGACCGGCAAGCGCTGCTGGCCAAGGCGGATGAGCTCGACGCCACCATCAAACGGCTGCGCGCCATGAGCCGGGGATTAAAGCACGCCGCCGCCTGCCCGGCCCCCAGTCACGCCGAGTGCCCGACCTTTCAGCGCCTACTGAAAGAAGCGGCGGCCAGCGCTCATGCCAGAAAGACCAGCAGGAAAAAGACCTAGTCCCGAGGGCACCGCGCCTAGCGCAGCCCCGCCACAATCTCGAAGCTGCGCAAACGATGCGCGTGCTGATACAGATCGCCGGTAAACATCAGTTCATCGGCGTCGGTTTGCTCCAGCAATATTTCCAGACGCGCGCGCACTTTCTCCGGCCCACCGATCAGCGCCAGGCCAAGGAAATCGCCTACCGCCTGCTGTTCATGGGGCAACCAGCGCCCGGCCATGCTTTCTACCGGCGGGCGCAGCACCAGGCTCTGCCCACGCATCAGGGTCAGCACCCGCTGAAAGGCGGTGGTGGCAAGAAACTCGGCTTCCTCGTCGCTCGGTGC
>JBFHPI010000417.1:0-3075 GCA_041592855.1 Pseudomonas sp. | reverse complement strand
GTGTGGTCGACGTACCACGCGTACCGTAGCCCAATGGTCCACCAAAGGAGCCAGGTTGCGGCGTAACAGCCGCATCGGAAAGCACCACCGCCACACCATCGGCACCACTGCCGTTATAGGCATAGTGGCGAAACTGGATCTGAACGAAGTTGCCGTCCGCAGGGAACAGGCGTTGCAGGGTAGATGAGGTGGCGACGTTGCCCTGATTGCTGGTCAGGCGCATTCGCCCACCGCTGATCAACGGGGTAAAGGGCGTGGTACCGCGGCTGGCCACGGCCCAGTTATCACCCAGGCTGGCGCGATTGAAGTCATCACTGATGCATTGCAAGCGCAGCGCGCATTCATGCCGCTCGGCGACCAGGGCGGTGATGGCCGCTTCTGACAAGGCGCTGTCATAGATGCGCAGCTCATCCATCTCGCCATTGAAATAACGCCCGGCAAAGTTCTGGTCGGCGCCAAGCTGCAGGGGATCGGTGTTGGCCCGCGGGGTGCCGCTAAAGCGGGCCTGACCCGCCAGATTGCCATTGATGTAAATACGCTGATCGCCCGGGGCAAAGCGAATAAGGACATGATTCCACTCCCCGAGACTGAGCGCCCTGGTGCTATTGAACTGCCGCGTTGCATTGGGCGCGGTGGTCTGCCACCACCAGTTGATGGTGCCATTGGGATTGACATGGAACTCGTAGTTCTCGTCCTTGGACAGAATACTCATCAGCCCCGAGGCCGGTAGTGTGCGCGGCTTGACCCATAGGCCAATGGTAAAACTGTCCTGCAGGGTCAACAGGCTGCTGTGCGCACGCTGCACATATTGCCGAGCGGAGCTGCTGAAACTGCCATAGCCGCAGGTGCCCTGTGCGTTCACTGCAGGCAGCGCCGGGCTGCTGTTGGCAGTGACCGCGCCATTGAATACCGTGCCATGAAGGCCATTACCGGAGCCATCGCGCACCTCTCCAGCACTGCCGGTCCATTCCGCCTCATCCAGGTACCAGCTGAGGAGGGGTTGCGGCACCGGCGGCGGGTTGAGGGTGCACAAGCCGCCCGGATCGAGCTGGGCGATACGATCAGCCGCATAGTTCAGGCTGCTGCTGCCGCCTGGGCTGGCAACAGCGCCCTCGGCCGTGATGCCACCGTACAGGTTGAGGTTGTTACCGAAGCTGATGCTGCCGCGTACATATACATAGCCATTGATCTGGACGTTGTTACCCAGGCTGAGGCTGCCATTGACGACCAGGATAAGGTTTTCTGGATTGCCTCCGGCATTCAGTGAGCTATTGTTGGCCAGGGCCAGGCTGCCATTGACGAATACCCTTGTCGTAGGTCCTCCAGTTGTTGTCAGGGTCCAGCCATTGTTTCCGCTGCCGCCGCCATAAAAGTGGTTACCCGCGCCCAGGTTGCGGTTGGCCGCAGTCAGCACTGGCGCGTTCTGCCAGGCGACCCCTGTCAGATCAAGCTGGCTGCTGCTGTTTCCGGTGATGCTAGCTGGGAATACGGCACTGCAGGTCGCCGCCCACAGCGGTGTTGTCGTCATCAGCGACAAGCCGAACAGCATAAGCAAGCGCAGCAGGTACATGAGTTATCGCTCCACTACAGCAGTGAGACGGCGAAAGGCGTAATCCGGCCGCCCGGCAGGCACGCCATTCTGCGCCGTGGCGGTAAAGCGGAAGATCTGAATAGGGGTGCCGTCAACATCGGTGTAATTGCTCGCCGCGCAGACCACCTCCACGCTGAACTCACTCAGGCCACTGCCAGCCAAACTCGGCGTACCGGCCGCGCACAAGCCGTCATTGACCGCCTGGCTGATACCCCACTCAAGCCCCGCCCGCGCCGCCTGATAGGCACGGGCCTGCTGAATGGCCAGGGCGTTGCTGCCATGCTGCACCGAAGCCAGACGCGACATGGCGATCACCACCAGGCTGATGATGATCATCACAAACATCGCCGCCACCAGGCCAAAACCCTTGCTGGCACGCATGGAAAAACGATCAGGGCGCATTATCGACATGGACCTGTTGGAGCAGTTGCAGGTTTTCCCCGGCCTCGCTGATGCTCAGGCTCAGTGTCAGCAACCCGGCACGCTGGGTGCTGCCGGGCTGATATTCGAAACGACTCAGGGCACAATCCACACGGGCCGCCACCGGCTGAGGGTTAGAGCCCACCGGCGGCGCACCTGGGATACTGGCGAGCAACTGGTTATAGCTGTAGCGCAGCAACTGCCCGCCCTGACAGCGGTAACCCACCACGGTTTCGGCCAGATACAGGCGCCGCTGGGGCGAGGCAAAGGCAAAGCTGAAGCCGCCAGCCGGCAGATTGCCCAGGCTGATATGACGCTCACCAACAGGCGGGGCTGCGACCAAACCAAAGGTCACCCCGGTGGGGGTAATCACCCCAGGACTGGCCGGCGCCCAGACGTTGCTACCGGCAAGCGGAAGACCGCCCGACTCGGCCCCGGTGTTGTACAGCACCATCCAGCGCGCGCCGTCGGGATCGAGATTCGCATCCAGCACCTGCACGCTGTTGCACAGCTCGCCCGCCGTGGTGCTGGCGCAGCTGCCTGGTGTCTCATCGCTAAAACGCAATCCATCGCCCCCAACGCGGTTGGGTCGATAACGCGCGGCACTGTGGATCAACAACAACTCCATGGCCTGGCCATCGGCGCTGACGCGCAAGGAGTTGGGCACCGCCAGGCGCACCTCACGGCTCATGCGGTTGAGCGCCCCCGCCGCCTGATCCACCAGCTCGGCGCGCCGGCTCTGGTCGACAAAGCTGCCCAGGGGATTGGACAACACCGTGCTGATCATCACCGCCACCACCCCGGCCAGGGCGATCACCATGACCAGCTCGACCAGGGTAAAGCCGGTGGCGCGGCGAGGGTTCATCACCCCCGAGGGCGTGCCAATGCACAGGCTAGAAATGCCCATTAATAACGCGCCCTGTAGCCGTCCAGACGCAATGTCTGCCCGCCGGGGTCCAACACATTGACCTCGACATGCAACACATCACTGGCGGCAAGCCCGCCCAGCGCCCGCGGCGCAACGGTGACCTGCACACGATAGCCGGCCAGCGCCGCAATGGCAT
>JBFHPI010000416.1:0-3082 GCA_041592855.1 Pseudomonas sp. | reverse complement strand
GGGTTACATGGGGGCAGACCAGTTGGGCCATGTCCTTGTCGCCGGTGGAGATCACCACGTCGCGTTTTTCCGCAGCCGCCTGACGCGCCAGGGTGCCGATCACATCGTCGGCCTCTACCCCTTCCACGCACAGCAGCGGGTAGCCCAGGGCCTTGACGCTGGCATGCAGCGGTTCGATCTGAACGCGCAGCTCATCGGGCATGGACGGCCGATTGGCCTTGTACTCGGCAAACAGTTCGTCGCGGAAGGTGCCGCCTTTGGCGTCGAACACCACGGCAAAGGGACTGTCCGGGTACTGCTTGCGTAGGCTCTTGAGCATATTCAGCACGCCCTTGACCGCCCCGGTGGGCAGGCCCTTGGAGGTGGTAAGCGGCGGCAGGGCGTGGAAGGCACGGTACAGGTAGGAGGAACCGTCGACCAGAACCAGAGGGGCGTTTGACATGCGCAAGATCAACCTTTTCGGCGGAGGCGGCGGTAGAATGGCCGCATCATTAAATCAAAGGAGCAAGGTTACCATGCGCACACTCAATCGCCTGTTGCTGGCCTGCCTGCTGGCCTTTACCACCCTGGCCGTGCAGGCCGAAGACCCGGTATCGGCCGACCCTGACGTCACCATTCGCCAGGACGGCGATCGCACCATCGAGGAGTACCGGGTCAATGGTTTCCTCTATGCGGTCAAGGTCATCCCGAAAAACGGCAAGCCCTACTTCCTGGTGCGCGCCGATGGCACCGAAGGTAATTTCGTTCGCTCCGACAGCCCGGATATGTTGATTCCGGCCTGGGAAATCTTTAGCTGGTAATGCCTGATGTCTGTCTTTACCCCCCTTGAGCGCCATGAGCTCGAGGACTTTCTCGCCCCTTATGGCCTGGGTCGCCTGCGCGACTTCCAGGGCATTGCCGCGGGCAGCGAGAACAGCAATTTCTTCGTCAGCCTGGAGCAGGGCGAGTTCGTCCTGACCCTGATCGAGCGCGGCCCCAGCAGCGATCTGCCGTTCTTTATCGAGCTGCTGGATGTGCTGCACGGGGCCGGCCTGCCGGTGCCCTATGCCCTGCGCACGGATCAGGGCGAGGCGCTGCGCAGTCTGGCGGAAAAGCCGGCATTGCTACAGCCGCGCCTGGCCGGCAAGCATGTACATGAGGCCAACCCGCATCATTGCCAGGAAGTCGGCAGCCTGCTGGCGCGTATTCACCTGGCCACCCGCGAACAGGTGCTGGAGCGACAGAGCGACCGTGGCCTGGACTGGATGCTCAACGAGGGGCCGAGCCTGGCGCTGCAACTGCCGCAGGCGCACCTGCCGCTGCTGCGCGACGCCCTGGCCGAGATCCACGCGCTCAAACCCCGCATCCTCGCCCTGCCGAGGGCCAACCTGCATGCCGACCTGTTCCGCGACAACGTGCTGTTCGACGGCAACCACCTGGCCGGGGTGATCGATTTCTATAACGCCTGCTCCGGGCCCATGCTCTACGACCTGGCCATTGCCCTCAACGACTGGTGCTCCCAGGAAGACGGCAGCCTGGACGGCAAGCGCGCCCAGGCCCTGCTCGGCGCCTATGCGGCGCTGCGACCCTTTAGCGCGGCCGAGGCCGAACTCTGGCCGGCCATGCTGCGCATCGCCTGCGTGCGCTTCTGGCTGTCACGGCTGATCGCCGCCCAGTCTTTTGTCGGCCAGCAGGTGCTGATTCACGATCCGGATGAGTTCCAGCGGCGTTTGGCGCAGCGCCAGCGGGTCGAGATCGCGCTGCCTTTCGCCCTTTAGGCGGCGGGGTGGAAAATCGCGCAGCGGTTTCCGCCCTTATCCATTACTCGCCTTACAGCGGCCCCAGGCATTGCTCCAGACCGCCCGCCAGATTTTCCAGCAACTGTTCATAGCCCCGTGCACCGACCTTGAGCTCGCCCCCCATGGCGTCCAGTTCGGCCAGAGTCACCGGCAGGCCGGCGCTCAGGGTTTCGGCCAGGCGTGGGCGTAGCGGTGGTTCGCTGAAGACGCAGCTGGGCCCGGCCTGTTGCAGGCGCTGGCGCATGGCGGCGACATGGCGGGCACCGGGCTGGATTTCCGTGAGCACGCTAAAGACCCCGGCGTGCTTGAGGCCGTAGGCCGCCTCGAAGTAGTCGTAGGCTTCATGGAAGACGAAGTAGGGCTTGCCCTTGAGCGGTTCCAGGCGCACCTGCAGCCGTTTATCCAGCAACGCCAGGCGCTCGCCAAAGGCCTGCAGATTGGCCTGGTAGCGCGCCGCGTTGGCCGGATCCAGACGGCTCAGGTCAGCCGCCATCTGCGCCGCGATCACCCGAGCATTGGCCGGCAGTAACCACAGATGGGCATCCAGCGCGCCGGGGCGATGATCGTGATCGGCGTGCAGGGCATGCTCATTGTGGTTGTGCTTGTGCTCAGTATGGCTATCGCCAAAGTGGCGCAGGGTCATGTGCTCCAGTGATTGCACCGCCACACTGGGCTTGACTCGCCCGGCAAGCAGCTTGGGCAAAAAGCTCTCCAGATCCGGCCCAATCCAGTAAAACAGCTCGGCCTCGCGCAGACGGCGTATATCCGAGGGGCGCAGGGCATGGTGGTGCGGCGAGGCGCCTGGCGGCAACAGTACATCCGGGCTGCCGAGACCATCTTGCACGGCTGCGGCGATCAGCTGCAGCGGCTTGATGCTGACCAGCAGGCGAGGTTGATCCTGGGCGGTGGCGCCCAGGCTGAGGAAAAGAAAACAGAGGGTGGCAAAAAGACGCGACACGGGGAGCACTCGGTGAGGCAGGAAAGAGTAATATAATAACGTCTCTTGCCTGCGCCGTCCCCGCCCATGACCCAAGCCCCCCTGGCCTCGCGCCCCCATGACCATTCCCGTTGCGTCAGCCATGCCCTGGCCGAGGCCGAGCATATCTGTGCGCGCCAGGGGCTGCGCCTGACCGCGCTGCGCAAGCGGGTGCTGGAACTGGTCTGGGCCAGCCACAAGCCCCTCGGCGCCTATGACATCCTCGCCGTGCTGAGCGAGGCCGATGGTCGCCGCGCCGCGCCACCAACGGTCTACCGGGCCCTGGATTTCCTTTTGGAAAATGGTCTGGTGCACCGTATTGCCTCGC
>JBFHPI010000415.1:0-3086 GCA_041592855.1 Pseudomonas sp. | reverse complement strand
GAGCCTTGGCAAAGGCTGCCCAGGCCTCGATCCGCTCGGCCTTGACCGCGCCTGAAACCAGCTGATGGCCCAGTTCGATGGCCGCCTGCTGGCCCTTCTGTTTGTAGCAGGTGCCCACCTTCTGCCGCTCGCCATCGTCCATCAGCGGCAGATTGACCACCCCGGGGAAAGCCCCCTTGGCAAACTCCACCGGGGCGCGCATGTCCATCATCGGCACATCATTGAGAAAGAGTTCGCGATAATCGCCGCTGTTATCGCGCATCAGATCACCTCAACGGCGTAAGGCTGTCGCGCCAGCAATTCACCGATAGGCTCAAGCGCCAGCCCCAGCTCGCTTGCCAGGGCCAGGAACTCGGCCTCGCCCTCCGGGGCCACCGCCACCAGAAGCCCACCACTGGTTTGCGGATCACAGAGCAGCTGCTTCTGTTCCTCACTCAACGGCGCCACACGCTCGCCGTAGCTGTCGAAGTTGCGCAGGGTGCCGCCGGGCACGCAGCCCTGGGCCAGGTAATAGTCGACGCCGGGCAGGCGCGGCACCTTGGCGTACTCGATGCGGGCACTCATGCCGCTACCTTCGGCCATTTCCAGCAAGTGGCCAAGCAGGCCAAAGCCGGTAACATCCGTCATGGCGCGCACGCCTGCCAGTTTGCCGAAACGGCTACCGGGCTTGTTCAAGGTGCACATCCAGTCCCGGGCCAGCCCCACATCTTCGGCGCGCAACAGAGCCTTCTTCTCGGCGGTGGTGAGGATGCCAATGCCCAGGGGCTTGGTCAGGTACAGCCGGCAACCGAGCGTGGCGCTGTCGTTGCGCTTCATATGGCGTTTATCCACCAGGCCGGTAACCGCCAGGCCAAAGATCGGCTCCGGGGCATCGATCGAATGACCGCCGGCCAGGGCAATCCCGGCCTCGTCACAGACCGCACGACCGCCGCGAATCACCTCACGGGCCACTTCCGGCGGCAGCACATTGACTGGCCAGCCGAGAATGGCGATGGCCATCAGCGGGTCCCCTCCCATGGCGTAGATATCGCTGATGGCGTTGGTCGCGGCAATCCGGCCGAAATCGTAGGGATCATCGACGATCGGCATAAAGAAGTCGGTGGTGGAGACCACGCCACGGACCTCGTCTATGCCATACACCGCCGCATCATCGCGCGAGGCATTGCCCACCCAGAGCCTGGGGTCCAGATTCTGCGCCCCACTTCCGGCCAGTATCACCTCCAGCACCTTGGGCGAAATCTTGCAGCCGCAGCCGGCACCATGGCTGTACTGGGTCAAACGTATGGGCTCGCTCATTGCAATGCTCGTATGCGGATCAACAGGCCGGCGATTCTAGCAAATCACGCCTTGGCGGCGGCCACTGCCGGGCGTATGTTGACGTAAGAAAACTGGGGGATAAAAGATGAGCAAGCGTATCGCGCTGGTGCTGGGATCTGGGGGTGCGCGAGGTTATGCCCATATTGGGGTGATCGATGAACTGCAGGCCCGCGGCTATGAAATCGCCTGCATCGCCGGCTGCTCCATGGGCGCAGTGGTGGGAGGCATCTATGCCGCCGGTAAACTGGATGAATACCGTACCTGGACTCAGAGCCTGGACTATCTGGACGTGCTGCGCCTGCTGGACGTGAGCTTTCGCCTGGGCGCCATCCGCGGCGAGAAGGTGTTCGGCAAGATTCGCGAAATGCTTGGCGATATCAACATCGAAGACCTGCCCATCCCCTTTACCGCGGTGGCCACCGACCTGACCAATCAGCAGGAAATCTGGTTTCAGGAGGGCTGCCTGCACCAGGCCATGCGGGCTTCGGCGGCGATTCCCAGCCTGTTCACCCCGGTCATTCAGGGTAAGCGCATGCTGGTCGACGGCAGCCTGCTCAACCCCCTGCCCATCGTACCGGTGGTTTCCAGCCACTGCGATTTGATCATCGCGGTCAACCTCAGCTCAACCAGCGGCCCACACTACGAACTGCCGATCATCGAGCGCCCGGCAGCGTTCAAGAGTCGCGTGGACCAATTGATCAACAATCTTGGCTCACGCCTGCCCAGCTTTAAACGCAAGCCGGGTGAAGACGATCAACTGCTGTTGCTTGAAGACCCGCTCAGCCAGACCAATGCCGAGGCCATCAACCCCTGGCAGCAACATGCCCGGCCTGCTGCGAGCAAGGTCGCCACCCCCAAATCCGCCAGCGGCTCGCGCCTGGCCGAACTCAATAGCCCTGCCTCGCTGCTGGAGCTGATCAATCAGAGCCTGGAAGTGATGCAAACCTCACTGGCGCAATACAAGATCGCCGGCTACCCACCTGACATCCTGATCAACGTCCCCAAATATGCCTGTCGTTTCTTCGAGTTCTACAAGGCGCCGGAACTGATCATGCTTGGCCGCCAGGTGGCCAGCGATACGCTGGACCGCTATGAGCGCGGGGAAGGCCACTAAGCGGCCCTGGCCACCGCAGTCAACGTATTACCGCAGAATCAAAAAAACGAAAGCCAAGCGCTCCGGATTATCGAAAATAGCGGTAAAGAAGAGATACGAACCGCTTGGGTAGCGTTTAAGCCCACCACAAACCCACTCACTCAGGGGGCCTCCCTCACCTGCTCGTTTTGGCTTAATACCGCGCAGTAACTTTGATACGACTGAACACATGCAGCCTACAACCTGCTGCTTTCTCCCTATGGATGCCTGCATAGCCGTGCAGCCCCCTAGAAAGGACCAACACATGTATAAACAGCCAGTACTAATGCAGGCAGTAAAAGCGGAATTCCGCTTAACACCCACAGCCTCTGTCGGACTCGCCATAAGGTGTTGATTCAGGGTAGATTTCAGTTTCCAAGCCATTGCGGACATCCGGGATTAGACCGAATTCGCGCTTAATGGATTAATGAAGAACTCCATCTAATCACTGTTAGGCATCACAGATGAATTCGCGGCTATCTACAATCGACGCAGATATTGAAGAAACATTGAATGCAATGTCTGCCCCAGAGCGCATAGCTTCGATTTCTAAAGCTGTGTTGTGGGCAGTGAGCGAGGTTGGTCTTGATGGCCTTGCTATAGAAAAATCAATCCAAGAGCTGCATCACGAACGCTT
>JBFHPI010000414.1:0-3093 GCA_041592855.1 Pseudomonas sp. | reverse complement strand
TTTGGCGTCAAACCCACCGTCCGGGTCGGGGTGGTCGGCATCGGAGGCCTCGGCCACCTGGCCCTGCGCTTTCTCAACGCCTGGGGCTGCGAGGTCACCGCCTTCACCTCATCGCTGAGCAAACAGGATGAAGCCAAGCGTCTGGGTGCGCACAAGGTGGTGGCCTCCACCGACAGCGCCGCGCTCAAGGCCATCGCCGGCAGCCTGGATTTTCTCCTGGTCACCGCCAGCGCCGATCTGGACTGGAATGCCATGCTCGGCACCCTGAGCGGCAAGGGCCGCCTGCACTTTGTCGGCATCGTGCCCAGCGCCATTCCGGTGCACGTGTTCAGCCTGATCCCGCAACAGAAGAGCCTGTCCGGCTCGCCGGTGGGCTCGCCATCGAGCATGGCGACCATGCTGGAGTTCTGCGCCCGCCACCAGATCCTGCCGCAGGTCGAACACTTCCCCATGAGCCGGGTCAACGAGGCCATCGACCACCTGCGCAGCGGCAAGGCGCGTTACCGGGTGGTGCTGGACGCCAGCAAATAAACTGAGCTGCAATAAAAAACCCGGGGCACATACCCCGGGTTTTTTATTGCAGCACGAATACCTTAGCGGAACGGCGGCTCGTCGAAACTGCGCAGCTTGCGCGAGTGCAGCGAGTTGAGCTGACTGCGCAGCAGGTCCAGAGAGGCAATGCCGATGTGCAGGTGCTGGGTCACCGCCCGCTCGTAGAAGGCACCGGCGGCACCGGGCAGCTTGATCTCGCTGTGCAACGGTTTGTCCGAAACGCACAGCAGGGTGCCGTAGGGCACGCGCAGGCGATAGCCTTGTGCGGCGATGGTGCCGCTTTCCATATCCACCGCGACGGCTCTGGACAGGTTGATCAGCGGCCTTTCCTGGGCCCAGCGCAGCTCCCAGTTGCGATCGTCGTAGGTCAGCACGGTGCCGGTACGCAGGCGCTTCTTCAGCTCGTCGCCCTGCTCGCCGGTAACCTGCCGCGCGGCCTGCTGCAGCGCCTGCTGCACTTCGGCCAGGGCCGGCAGCGGGATGTTCGGCGGCAACACCCGGTCGAGAATGCCGTCGCGGCGCATATAGGCATGGGCCAGCACATAGTCGCCGATGGTCTGCGACTGGCGCAGGCCGCCACAGTGGCCGATCATCAGCCAGCAGTGCGGGCGCAGCACCGCCAGGTGGTCGGTGATGTTCTTGGCATTGGACGGCCCGACGCCGATATTGACCAGGGTGATGCCGTCGCCGTCGGCGGCCTGCAGGTGGTAGGCCGGCATCTGGTAGCGGTGCCAGATGACTGTCTCGATGATGGCCTGCATCTCACCCTCGGCCATGCCGCGCTCGATCACCACATTGCCCGGCAGCACCATGCGCTCGAAGCGCGACTCGCCCACCAGCATGTCCAGGCCGTAGCGGATGAACTGATCGACATAGCGGTGGTAGTTGGTCAGCAGAATCCACGGCTGCACATGGCGCCAGTCGCTGCCGGTGTAGTGCACCAGGCGACGCAGGGAGAAGTCCACCCGCGCCGCATCGAACAGCGCCAGCGGCAAGGGATCGGTGTTTTCCCAGTCGTACAGGCCATCGGCGGTGCCGTCGGTGGCGGCGGACAGGTCGGTGCTGGGGAACACCCGCGCCAGCTCGGCGGCGGTCACCCCGCTGCCGGCCAGCTCGTCGCCCTGCTCCACCACATAGGGGTAGGGAATGTTCTGCTGGCTCATGCCCACTTCCACCCGCACGGTGAAGTCGTTCATCAGGGGCTGCAACTGCTCCAGCAGGTATTTGCGAAAGGCCGCTGGCTGGGTCACGGTGACGCTGTAGGTGCCGGGCACCTGCACCTTGGCGTAGGCACGCACGGTGGTGGGCACCTCGCCCTGGCACAGGTAGGTCAGGCGCAACTCCGGGTAACGAAACTGGCGCTGCTCGGCGGCATCGGGCTTGTTGCGGGTTTTCAGATAGCGCTTGAGCGCCTGGCTCAGGGCCGTACTGGCCTGCTGGTGCAGCACGGCCAGTCGATCCACCGCTTCTTCGGCCGTATGGGCCACCATGAAATCATCGGCACAAGGATTCACAAGACACCTTCCTGGTTGAGCACACAGGCTCTATCTTGCCTGCTCGATGGGCGCCTGGCATAGCCGTCATTGCAGCAGCCGGGCCAGATCCTCGGGCAGCGGCTGCGGCGTCAGCGCTCCAACCCGCCGGGTCCCGGGGTTGCCCAGTGGGTACAGCCCCAGCAGCGAACCGAAACTACCGGGCAGGCGCAGCAGCTGCGCACCGGCTTCCGCACAATCGCGCTGGCGCCAGGCCCACAGCAACATCAGCCAGTGGCTGTATCCATGCTGCAGAAAACTCGGCTGGCCGAGGATATGGGCACGCTCCAGATGCGCCAGCTCGGCGCCGGCATCGCCGCGTAGACGCTTGACGCGGGCCTGCTGCAGCTCAAAACGAAAGGCTTGAGATCGGTTCATGGCAAGGCTCCTGCAGTGAATGACAGCAGCAGTCTGCAACCTGCGGGCGGCACCCAGGTCAAGGGGCTACGCTTGCTCTGTGCATCACCAATCAGGAGCCCTGAATGTCACGCCTGTTTGCGCTATGTCTGTTCTGGACGCTGCCTGGCAGCTTGCTGGCCGGCGAGCTGGATGGCCACTACCAGGCGCTGCTCGATGGCGTGCCGAGCGAGCTGATCCTGCGCAGCCAGGGCCAGCAGGTATTCGGCGAGTATGTGGAAAACGGCCGCCTGCACCTGCAGCTCACGGGCCAGTTCGATGGTGAACTGCTAAGTGCCGCCATCCATGACCCCGAGTCCGACCAGCACCTGGCCAACCTCAATGCCAGCTACGCCAATAACCAGCTCAACGCCCGTATTGCCGCACGCAACCCGGCCACCGGCGAGGTGCTGGAGCGCGATGCCCTGTTCCAGCGCCATATGACTGCCCCTGAGGCGGACCCGCTACGCGACCCGGCCCTGATCGGCACCTGGGTGCATGAACAGATCATCAGCAGCGCCACTGCCAGCTACGCCTCCATGACCAGCCTGCAGATTCTGCAACTGCAGGCCGACGGCAGCGTCAGCCAGTGGAGCCGCACCCAGGCCGGCGG
>JBFHPI010000413.1:0-3105 GCA_041592855.1 Pseudomonas sp. | reverse complement strand
CGCCGAGGAGGCCGAGGGCCTGGACCAGGACGATGCCACACACACGCGCCAGGCCGGTACGCGGATCTGTGCCTCCTATATCAACTACTACGCCGGCAACTCGGCCATCGTCGTGCCGCTGTTCGACGACCCGAATGATCGCGTGGCGCAGGCCACCCTGGCCGAGCTATTCCCCAAGCAGCGCATTATCGGCATCGAGAATTCGCGGGAAATCCTCCTCGGTGGCGGTAACGTCGCCTGCATCACCATGCCGCAATACGCCGCGGCCCAGCGCTAGGAGGTGACCTATGCGTGTACCAGCATTCTGTCTGGCCCTTGGGCTCTGCGCCGCCGTCCAGGCAGCGCCGCAGCCTAAACAGGTCAACCTGTATATCTGGAATGAATATTTGGCTGCCGACACCCTGAGCCGTTTCGAGACCGAGACGGGTTACCAGGTGGTGGTGGACTATTTCGACTCCCTGGAAACCGTGGAAACCAAGTTGCTGACCGGCCGCAGCGGTTACGACCTGGTGCTGACTGCCGGCCAGCATCTCAGTCGGGCCATCGCCAGCGGTGCCCTGCAACCGCTGGATAAAAGCCGGCTGCCGCATTTTGCCGGGCTGGGCAGCGAATATGTCGAGCATATGGCGGTCTTCGATCCGGGTAACCGCCATGCCGGTATCTATGCCTGGGGCACCACCGGTATCGGCTACCAGCAACAGGCCATCGCGGCGCGCATGAGTGACGCGCCGACCGATAGCTGGACCATGCTGCTGGACCCCGAGGTGGTAGGGCGCTTTGCCGACTGTGGGGTGAGCTTTCTCAATGACCCCAACGAGGTTTTTGCCGCGGCCTTCCGCTACCTGGGTCTGGATATCAACCGGCAGAACCCGGATGACCTGAAACTCGCCGAGGCGCACCTGGCCAAGGTACGCCCATCGATTCGCTATTTTGATAACGACCGCAATATCAGCGACCTGGCCAATGGCAATATCTGCCTGGCCATGGCCTGGAACGGCAACGTGTCCCTGGCGGCGGCCCAGGCCGAGGAGGCAGGCAAGCCCCATCGCCTGCATTACCGCATTCCTCGTGAAGGCACCTTGCTGTGGTTCGATGCCATGGTCATCCCCAAGGATGCACCCAACCCGGCGGGCGCCCATGCGCTGCTCGACCACCTGATGAAACCGCCGGTGATCGCCGCCATTACCAACAGCATCTATTACGCCAATGCGGTGCCGGCGGCGGATAAGCTGGTTGATCCGGCCATCCGCCAGGACCCCGGTACCTACCCGCCGGCTGTGGTGCGCGCCAGTCTGTACACCAAAAACGACAATACTCAGGCCTTCAATCGCGCCTTGACGCGAGCCTTCAGCCGGCTGAAATCCGGCATGTAGGGTGCGCCGCGCGCACCGCCCGGTAAGGGCGTGCGCGCGGTCTATTTGAACTTGGGCCCGGATTTGGTGTTATTGCCCTTGGCCATGCGGTCATAAAGCACCACGTTGACCGTGGCCGCCAGGTTCATGCAGCCCTCGGTGGGGATATAGATGACGTCCTCGCACCAGGCGCGGATGTCATCATTGAGTGAGCCGTCTTCCGGGCCGAAGATATAAATGGCGCGATCCGGATGGGTGTACTCGGGCAGGGGGCGAGCGCCCTCAACCAGCTCCACCGCCACCGGGGTGCAGCCCAGGGGGATGATCTGCTGCAGATCTTCGACGCCGATCAGTGGAATATCCATATAGATGCGCTTGGTGTCGGTGACGAAGTCGCGAGCGCGCTCATAGCGCTTGCCGGTGTAGAACACCGAATTGACCCCATAGCAGCCCGCCGCACGCATCACTGCGCCGACATTTTCCGGGGATTTTGGGTTGAACAACCCGATGCAGCTGTATCGCTTGTTTGCCACGAACCTGGGCCTGCAGACAAAAGGGGCGGCAGTATAAGGCCTGGCGGCGTCGTGGTCAGGGCCATCGGATAAAGTGCTCAAGCGCGTAGGGTGCGCCCTGCGCACCAAGACTGGCGCGGGTTATCGGTGCGCACGGCGCACCCTACAGGTCCCTGCTTACTCTTTGTTTTTCAGTCGGGCAGCCAGATCAGCAAAGGGGTTGTGGGTAGCCTGAGCGCTTTTCGGCGTACTCAGCGAGCCTTCACTAAAGTACTGCTGGTCGGTGTAGCGTGAGTGCTCGTTGTCGTGGCAGTACAGGCACAGCAGTTCCCAGTTGGAGCCGTCCTGGGGGTTGTTGTCGTGGTTGTGGTCACGGTGATGCACGGTCAGTTCGCTCAGGCGTTTGCCGGAGAATTCGCGCCCGCAGCGCCCGCACACGTGCGGGTACATCTTCAGGGCCTTGTCGCGGTAGCCTTCCTCGCGCGAGCGCTGGGCGTCGGCCAGGATGCGATCGAGTTTGCTGGTATCGGTTTTTTGCGTGCTCATGATGGAGTCCAAGCCTGTCTATGCCTGCAGTCTAACTGCGCCGCCAGGGGGCGGCTACAGCTGCTGTTCCACCAGCTGGCCGTCGGCCATGCGCAGGCGCTTGGACATGGCGATGGCGATGGCGCGGATGACCTTGGCGGCGGTCTTGGGCATCTCAACCAGCATCTTCTCCAGGGAGTCCCTGGCCAGAATCAGCAGGCTGCAGTCGCTTACCGCCACACAGCTGGCCGAGCGGCGTTCGCCGTCGAGCACTGCCATCTCGCCAAAGGCCCGGCCCTTGCGCAGCTTGGCCAGCTCGACGGCTTCGCCCCCGGAGTTGAGCTTGTGTACCGCCACCGCGCCGGTGTGGATGATGCACATAAAGGTGCCGGCATCACCCTCGGCGAAGATGCTCTCTTCGGGCTGATACTTGCCAATGCTGAAATAGCCGGCGGCGCTGATCAATTCATTGGGCGTAAGGCTGTCGAACAAGCCGCAGTCAAGCAACATATCGCGGATTTCATCGATCAGGTGGGAACTGCAGGGCATGGTCGGCGGGCCTAGCTGGGGAGCGATAACTTGACCTTAGCCGTCCATACCGCTGCTTGCCAGAGCAGAAACAGGTGGGTACTGATTATCCAGTTCTTCATCTCGGGCCTTCCTTGGTAGGTAGAAGCGTGGCGAGTGGCCAGCGTTGCACCCAGCGTAGTCGAGGT
>JBFHPI010000412.1:0-3106 GCA_041592855.1 Pseudomonas sp. | reverse complement strand
GGCGTGCCATTGCGGCAAAGTCAAAATCGTTTCAGGTAGTGGTGGGCGTAGCTCAGTTGGTAGAGCCCCGGATTGTGATTCCGGTGGTCGTGGGTTCGAGCCCCATCGCCCACCCCATTACCTGCCTCTCTGCGGACGTGGTGAAATTGGTAGACACGCCAGATTTAGGTTCTGGTGCCGCAAGGTGTGAGAGTTCGAGTCTCTCCGTCCGCACCATCTTTAGCTTCCCTCCGTTTGCTGCCTTCTTAGCAGGGTGACTTCTGCAAATCGACCCTCTAGAATGCATGCCCTTGATTCGGGGCCGGCAAACGGCCGGCTTATGTCTGTGCAACGAGGAATATCCATGCAAGTTTCTGTTGAAAGCACTTCTGCTCTTGAGCGCCGTATGACCGTAGGCGTTCCTGTTGAGCGCATCGAGACTGAAGTCAACAAGCGTCTGCAGCAGACTGCCCGTCGCGCCAAGGTTCCTGGCTTCCGTCCTGGCAAGGTGCCGATGAGCGTCATTCGTCAGCGTTATGAAGACGCCGCTCGTCAGGAAGCTCTGGGCGATCTGATCCAGGCCACTTTCTATGAGGCCGTGGTCGAGCAGAAGCTCAACCCTGCTGGTGCGCCAGCCGTTGAGCCAAAGTCTTTCGAGAAGGGCAAGGATCTGGAATATGTGGCCACTTTCGAAGTGTTCCCCGAGTTTCAGGTTGCCGGTTTCGAGTCCATCGCCGTGGAGCGCCTGCAGGCCGAAGTGACCGATGCCGACGTTGACAACATGCTGGATATCCTGCGCAAGCAGAACACCCGTTTCGAAAATGTTGAGCGCGCCGCTGAAAATGGCGACCAGCTGAACATCGATTTCGTCGGCAAGATCGACGGTGAAGCCTTCGCTGGCGGTAGCGCCAAGGGCACTCAGCTTGTGCTGGGCTCCGGCCGCATGATTCCGGGCTTCGAAGACGCCCTGGTCGGTGCCAAGGCCGGCGAAGAGCGGGTGATCAACCCAACCTTCCCCGAGGATTACCAGAACCTCGACCTGGCCGGCAAAACCGCCGAGTTCACTGTGACCGTCAACAGCGTGGCGGCTCCGCAGCTGCCGGAGTTGAATGAAGACTTCTTTGCCCTGTTCGGTGCCAAGGAAGGCGGTCTGGAAGGTTTCCGCGCCGAAGTGAAGAAGAACATGGAGCGCGAGCTGCGCCAGGCCATCAAATCCAAGGTGAAGAACCAGGTGATGGACGGCCTGCTGGCGGCCAATCCGATCGAAGTGCCGAAGGCCCTGATCAGCAACGAAGTCAACCGTCTGCGCGTGCAGGCTGTGCAGCAGTTCGGTGGCAACCTCAAGCCCGAGCAGCTGCCGGCTGAGCTGTTCGAAGAGCAGGCCAAGCGCCGTGTGGTGCTGGGTCTGGTCGTGGCGGAAGTGGTCAAGCAGGGTGAGCTGAAGGCCAATGAAGAGCGCGTGCGCGAGATGATCGAGGAAATGGCCTCGGCTTATCAGGAGCCCGAGCAGGTTGTGGCCTGGTACTACAAGAACGACCAGCAGATGAACGAAGTGCGTTCTGTTGTGCTGGAAGAGCAAGTTGTAGATACTGTTTTGCAGAAGGCCAACGTGACCGATAAAGCGGTCTCTTACGAAGAAGCTGTCAAGCCTGCGCAAGCCCCGCAAGCTGCCTGATTCTTAACTCGTTAGAAGCACGTCATAAGCCAGCCTCCGCGCTGGCTTATGCGTATTTGTGACATGACTATTTAGGGAGCGAGTGCACGCATGTCCCGCAATCCTTTTATGCAGCAAATGCCCGATATCCAAGCCGCTGGCGGCCTGGTGCCCATGGTGATCGAGCAGTCGGCCCGCGGTGAGCGTGCCTATGATATCTATTCGCGCCTGCTTAAGGAGCGAGTGATCTTCCTGATTGGCCCGGTTGAAGACTATATGGCCAACCTGGTGGCCGCCCAGTTGCTGTTCCTCGAAGCGGAAAACCCGGACAAGGATATTCACCTCTATATCAACTCGCCGGGTGGCTCGGTGACTGCGGGTATGTCGATCTACGACACCATGCAGTTCATCAAGCCCGACGTATCGACCATCTGTATCGGTCAGGCCTGCAGCATGGGGGCCTTGCTCCTGGCTGGTGGCGCTGCCGGCAAGCGTTACTGCCTGCCGCACTCACGCATGATGATCCACCAGCCGCTGGGCGGTTTTCAGGGGCAGGCTTCGGATATCGAGATCCACGCCCGTGAAATCCTCACCATCCGTGATCGCCTGAACAAGATCCTGGCCGAGCATTGCAGTCAGCCGATCGAGGTGATCGCCCGCGACACCGACCGTGACAATTTCATGAGTGGCGATGATGCGGTCAAGTACGGCCTTATCGATCAGGTACTGAGCAAGCGCCAGCTGGCCGGCTAAGTAGCTCTCGCATGGGGCGCCCGGCGCAGCCGAGCGCCCCCGCGGGCTTGAAAATGCCCGCATTTGCCTTCATCTTGTGTTTCAAGCCTACCGGATTTGGATTGATCGAATGACTGACACCCGCAACGGCGAGGATAACGGCAAGCTGCTCTATTGCTCCTTCTGTGGCAAAAGCCAGCACGAAGTGCGCAAATTGATTGCCGGCCCCTCGGTCTTTATCTGCGACGAGTGCGTCGACCTGTGCAACGACATCATCCGCGAGGAGGTGCAGGAAGCCCAGGCCGAGAGCACGGCGCACAAGCTGCCTGCGCCCAAGGAGATCAGCGCCATCCTCGATCAGTATGTGATCGGTCAGGAGCGGGCGAAAAAGATTCTGGCAGTGGCGGTATACAACCACTACAAGCGCCTCAATCAGCGCGAAAAGAAAGAAGAGGTTGAACTCGGCAAGAGCAATATCCTGCTGATCGGGCCTACCGGCTCGGGCAAGACCCTGCTGGCCGAGACCCTGGCGCGTCTGCTTAACGTGCCGTTCACCATTGCCGATGCCACCACCCTGACCGAGGCCGGTTATGTGGGTGAGGACGTCGAGAACATCATTCAGAAGTTGCTGCAGAAGTGCGACTACGATGTGGAAAAGGCCCAGATGGGCATTGTCTATATCGACGAAATCGACAAGATCTCGCGCAAGTCCGACAACCCTTCGATCACCCGCGATGTGTC
>JBFHPI010000411.1:0-3144 GCA_041592855.1 Pseudomonas sp. | reverse complement strand
TTCTCGTAGGGGTTTTCGATGGCGTAGCGGCGCATCACGGTCTGGATCGGCTCGGCCAGCACTTCCCAGCAGGCATCCAGATCGGCGGCGATGCGCGCCTCGTTCAGCTCCAGCTTGCCGATGCCCTTGAGGCTGGCCTCGTAGGCGATCACGCTGTGGGCGAAGCCGACGCCCAGGTTGCGCAGCACGGTGGAGTCGGTCAGGTCGCGCTGCCAGCGAGAGATCGGCAGCTTGCTGGCCAGGTGCTGGAAGATGGCGTTGGCGATGCCCAGGTTGCCTTCGGAATTTTCGAAGTCGATCGGGTTGACCTTGTGCGGCATGGTCGAGGAGCCGATTTCGCCGGCTACGGTCTTCTGTTTGAAGTAGCCCAGGGAGATATAGCCCCACACATCGCGGTCGAAGTCGATGAGGATGGTGTTGAAGCGGGCGATGGCGTCGAACAGCTCGGCGATATAGTCGTGCGGCTCGATCTGGGTGGTGTAGGGGTTGAACTGCAGGCCCAGGTCGCCTTCGATAAATTGCTTGGCGTTGGCTTCCCAGTCGATCTGCGGGTAGGCCGACAGGTGGGCGTTGTAGTTGCCCACGGCGCCGTTGATCTTGCCCAGCAGTGGCACGGCGGCCACCTGAGCGATCTGCCGCTCCAGGCGATAGACCACGTTGGCCAGCTCCTTGCCCAGGGTGGTCGGCGAGGCCGGCTGGCCGTGGGTGCGCGAGAGCATCGGCACTGTGGCAAATTTCACCGCCAGTTCACGGATGGCGTCGGCGGTCTGGCGCATCAGCGGCAGCAGCACGCCGTCGCGGCCTTCACGCAGCATCAGGGCGTGGGACAGGTTGTTGATGTCTTCGCTGGTGCAGGCGAAGTGGATAAATTCGCTGACCTTGTCCAGCTCAGGCAGCTTGGCCGCTTGTTCTTTGAGCAGGTATTCCACGGCTTTGACGTCGTGGTTGGTGGTGCGCTCGATTTCCTTGACTCGCTCGGCGTGCTCCAGTTGGAAGTCTTCGGCCAGCCTGTTGAGCAGGGCGTTGGCTTCGGCGGAGAAGGGCGCGACTTCGCTGACACCTTCGTGAGCAGCCAGGCGCTGCAGCCAGCGCACTTCAACCATGACGCGGAAACGGATCAGGCCGTATTCGCTGAAAATGGGGCGCAGGGCGCTGGTTTTGCCGGCGTAGCGGCCGTCGACGGGGGAAACCGCGGTGAGCGAGGAGAGCTGCATAGGGGCGTTCTCGGGCAGTCGATTTGAAAAGTCATCCTAGGCCGCTGTTTATCGCGCCTGCTCCGATAAAGCGGGCTCTAGCTCAGGTGCCTGGACGACCTCCATTGAAAAGGGCGCATATCATACATGAAATCAGCGCCTAGGAGCCGGTCTGGCTTGACCGTTTAGCTACGCTTGCTGCGGCTGATCGATAGCAGACTGGCGGTGAAGATCAGGGCAGCGCCGATCAGCGAGGTCAGATCCGGGGTTTCGCCCCAGCGCAGCCAGGCGATCAGCCCGGCGAACACGATGGCCAGATAGGCGAATGGGCCAATCAAACCAGGCGGCGCCAGGCCATAGGCCTTGGACATGATGATCTGGCTGGCGGTGGCCAGCAGGCCGATGCCCAGCAGCAGGCCCAGTTCATGGCTGTGCATGGGCTGCCAGGCCCAGGTCATGGGAATGGCGGAGATCAGCGCACTGAACAGGGAGAAATAGAAGACGATGCGAAAGGCCGGCTCGGTGTCGCTCATCTCGCGGATCGAGACAAAGGCGAAGGCCGCCAGGATGCTCGCCGCCATGCCAATCAGGGCTTGGCTGTTGAGCAGGGCTGCAGAAGGTTTGGCCACCAGCAGCACGCCAATCAGGCCCACTGCGCTGACGGCCAGCATACGCCGGCTCAGGGGCTCTTTAAGCCACCACCAGGCGATCAACGGGGTAAACACGGGTGCTGCATAGGTAAACAGCATGGCGTCGGCCAGGGGTAGGTGGGCGATGGCGTAGAGGAAACAATACATCGCCGCCAGGCCGTAGGTGGTGCGCCACAGATGCGACTTCAGGCGGGTGGTTTTAAGCGGACGCACCCCCTTGAGCAGAATCAGCGGCAGAAAGAACAGCACTCCGACCAGGTTGCGGAAAAACACCACCGACTCGTTGTTGACGCTGCTTGACACCTCACGGATGCCCACCCCCATCAAGGCAAACAGCAAGGCTGAAAGGGCCAGCAGGCTGGCCCCCTGAAGGGGCTTGACCGAGCGCATACTCATTTCAGCCCCGTAGCAGCGGGTAGAGTTCCTTGAGCAGCCTGCCGCGGCTGAACACCAGCTGCCAGCGGTGTCCGCCAAGCTGGCGCCATAGCCGTGCCGAGCGGATGCCAGCCAGGAGCAGGGCGCGGATTTTCGCTGCGTTGCCGGTTTGTTGCAGGTGGCGCATATCGCCCTGCACCTGGATACGCTGGCGGAAGGTGCTGATGGTGTCCTGATACAGCGCGCCGCAGGCGGCGATGACGTTGTCATGCACCAGGCCGAAGTGCTCGACCTGGTTCTGAATCTGATCCAGGCGACTGCCCATCACTTGGAGCATGTCGTCGCGCTTGGCCAGCTGCCGTTCCAGATTGAGCAGGGCCAGACTGTAGCGCAGCGAATCGCGCTGCAAGGCCGCCGGGTCGCGCTCCAGAGCGCTGACCAGGGCGCGGTAACCGTCGCGCAGATTGAGGTCGTCGCCGCCGTAGACATCCAGGGTCGATTGCGGATCGCGTACCAGCAGGCTGCCGAGCATGCAGCCCAGGGCTGCTTCGCTGACCTGGCCGGTGCGGGCGATACGATCCACCAGTACCGTGGCCTCGAATACGGCCGCCAGGGCTACCAGCTGTTCCTGAGTCGGGCTCATCGGGCGTCCTCGTACCAGGCCTCGGCGGTTTCGATCACCCCGCCACCCAGGCACACTTCACCGTCGTAGAACACCACGGACTGCCCCGGAGTAACGGCCCGCTGCGGCTTCTCGAAGGTGGCGCGATAGCCGTCAGGGGTCTTTTCCAGGGTGCAGGCCTGATCGCTCTGGCGATAGCGTACCTTGGCGCTCAGGCGGCGCGGGGCGGACAAGTCGACCGGGTTGACCCAGTAGATATCCGAGGCGAGCAGGGCACGGGAGAACAGCCAGGGGTGTTCGTTGC
>JBFHPI010000410.1:0-3147 GCA_041592855.1 Pseudomonas sp. | reverse complement strand
GAGTTCTGCAGGAGCGTCGCGTTCGTTGAAGGTGTGGCAGAAATCGTTCGGCGGGTTACGCCTTCGGATAACCCGCCCTACGGTCTCCCCCCGCCCGGTCTTCTGGTCTGCCTCGGTTGGGGGAGTGTGCCCGGCTGCTCAATATGCTAAAGATAGCGCCCTGTTTGCGCTCTACCTTGGGCAAAATACAACAATTAACCCGTGGAACCCCTGTTGCGGTCTGGCGCCGAGCAGCGGGTGACCCTGTCAAGGCTTGTCGTTTATGAATGCGTTGCTCTCCGAGGTGCCTGTGCGGCGTCTGCCTTTCAGTTTTGCCAAGCGTCATGGCGTGGTGCTGTTGGTGGAGGGCGGTGTCGCCTGTCTGGGCCACCGTCCGGGTGTCGAGCTGGTGGCGCTGGCCGAGGCGCAGCGTTTTGTCGGGGCTCAGCTGGCCTTGCGCAGCCTGTCGCCGGAGGTCTTCGAACAGGCCCTGGGCCAGGCCTATCAGCACGATTCGGCGTCCATGCAGCTGGCCGAGGATATCGGCGGCAGCCTGGATCTGGCCGCCCTGGCCGAGCAGGTGCCGGAAACCGAGGACCTGCTGGAACAGGAAGACGATGCGCCGATCATCCGTCTGATCAACGCCATCCTCGGTGAGGCGATCAAGGAAAACGCCTCGGATATCCACCTGGAAACCTTCGAGAAACGCCTGGTGGTGCGCTTTCGTGTGGATGGCGTGCTGCGCGAGGTGCTGGAACCCAAACGTGAGCTGGCGGCCTTGCTGGTGTCACGGATCAAGGTTATGGCGCGCCTGGATATCGCCGAGAAGCGCATTCCCCAGGATGGCCGCATCTCCCTCAAGGTCGGTGGCCGCGAGGTGGATGTGCGAGTTTCCACCCTGCCGTCGGCCAATGGCGAGCGGGTGGTGCTGCGCCTCCTGGACAAACAGGCCGGGCGCCTCAACCTGCAGCACCTAGGCATGAGCCCGCGTGATCGCCAGCTGATGGAAGAAACCGTGCGCAAGCCCCACGGCATCCTGCTGGTCACCGGCCCCACCGGCTCGGGCAAGACCACCACCCTGTATGCCAGCCTGAGCAGCCTGAACGACCGCACGCGCAATATCCTCACGGTGGAAGACCCCATCGAATATCACCTGGAAGGCATCGGTCAGACCCAGGTCAACACCAAGGTGGACATGACCTTTGCCCGCGGCCTGCGCGCCATCCTGCGTCAGGACCCGGACGTGGTGATGGTCGGCGAGATTCGCGACAAGGAAACCGCCGAGATCGCCGTGCAGGCCTCCCTGACCGGCCACCTGGTGCTCTCCACCCTGCACACCAACAGCGCCATCGGTGCCATCACCCGCCTGGTGGACATGGGCATCGAGCCCTTCCTGCTTTCCTCATCCCTGCTCGGGGTGCTGGCCCAGCGCCTGGTGCGGGTGCTCTGCCCGCACTGCAAGCAGGCCTATCAGGCCGACGAAGCCGAGTGCGCGCTGCTTGGGGTGGCGGCCGACAATCCGCCCACCCTGTATCACGCCTGTGGTTGCAACGAATGCCACCAGCAGGGCTATCGCGGCCGTACCGGCATCTATGAGCTGGTGGTGTTCGACGACCAGCTGCGTACCCTGATCCATAACGGCGCCGCCGAGCAGGACATGCTGCGCCATGCGCGCACTCTGGGGCCGAGCATCCGTGACGATGGCCGGCGCAAGGTGCTGGAAGGGGCGACCACAGTCGAGGAAGTGCTGCGCGTGACGCGAGAGGAATAATGGCAGCCTTCGAATACCTGGCCCTGGACCCCAAGGGCCGTCAGCAGAAAGGTGTGCTGGAAGCCGACAGCGCGCGCCAGGTGCGCCAGCTGTTGCGAGACCGACAACTGGCGCCACTTGAGGTCAAGGCCACCCGCACCCGCGAGAACAGCGGCGCAGCCGGGCACTTCAGTTTGTCCCGGGGGCTGGGTGCCAGCGATCTGGCCCTGCTCACCCGCCAGCTGGCGACCCTGGTGCAGGCGGCACTGCCCATCGAGGAGGCCTTGCGCGCCGCCGCCGCCCAGGCGCGCTCGCCGCGTATCCAGGGCATGCTGCTGGCGGTGCGCGCGCGGGTGCTGGAGGGGCATGACCTGGCCAGCAGCCTCAAGGCCTTTCCTTCGGCCTTCCCCGAGCTGTACCGTGCCACGGTGGCGGCGGGGGAGCATGCCGGGCACCTGGGACCGGTGCTGGAGCAGCTGGCCGACTACACCGAACAGCGCCAGCAGTCGCGGCAGAAGATTCAGCTGGCGCTGCTCTATCCGTTGATCCTGATGGTGGCCTCGCTGCTGATCGTCGGCTTTCTGCTGGGCTACGTGGTGCCGGACGTGGTGCGGGTGTTTATCGACTCCGGGCAAACCCTGCCGGCCCTGACCCGGGGCCTGATCGCCCTCAGCGATGGGGTCAAGCACTGGGGTTGGCTGGCCCTGCTGCTGCTATTGGGCGGCGGCTTCGGCCTGCGCTGGGCCTTGCGTGATGAAGCCCTGAAGAAGCGCTGGCATGGTTTCTTGCTGCGTCTGCCCCTGGCCGGACGATTGATGCGCGCCACCGACTGCGCCCGTTTTGCCTCGACCCTGGCCATTCTCACCCGCAGTGGCGTGCCCCTGGTGGAAGCCCTGGGCATTGCCGCCCAGGTGATCAGCAACCGGGTGATCCAGGCCGAGGTGGTGGTGGCGGCACAGAAGGTGCGCGAGGGCGGCAGCCTGACCCGGGCGCTGGAGGCCAGCGGCCAGTTTCCGCCGATGATGCTGCACATGATCGCCAGCGGTGAGCGCTCCGGCGAGCTGGACCAGATGCTGGCGCGCACCGCGCGCAATCAGGAAAACGACCTGGGCGCCCAGGTGGCGCTGCTGGTGGGGCTGTTCGAGCCCTTTATGCTGGTGTTTATGGGCGCCGTGGTGCTGGTCATCGTGCTGGCGATTCTGATGCCGATTCTTTCGTTAAACCAACTGGTGGGGTAAGCAGTGAGTAACAAGCAGAAGGGCTTTACGCTGATCGAAATCATGGTGGTGGTGGTGATCCTCGGCATCCTCGCCGCGTTGGTGGTGCCGCAGGTGATGAGCCGGCCGGATCAGGCCAAGATCACTGCCGCGCAGAACGATATCCGCTCCATAGGCGCGGCACTGGACATGTACAAGCTG
>JBFHPI010000409.1:0-3195 GCA_041592855.1 Pseudomonas sp. | reverse complement strand
GGTGACCGAACGGTGTATGGCCAGGCTGTCGAGCCAGGCCAGCAGCAGTTCTTCCAGGCGCTGGCCGGGTTCCAGTGGCTGCAGGTCGGACGCCTTGGCCCGGGCCAGCATGGCCAGGTCGGCGCGGTCGAACCAGGCTTCCACCAGCTGATCCTTTTCCCGGTAATGGCGGGCGATCTCATCCAGGCCGACACCCAGGTCGGCGGCCACATCGAACAGGTGCAGGCGCTCCCAGCCGCAGACGTCGGCCAGCTTGAGGGCGCTATCGAGAATCTGTGCAGCGGAGACAGTTGCGTGCTTCATCGGCTCACCTCGCTATCGAGTATGGCCGGGGATCATCGGGGCAGGGCCGGAAACGACCAACGGAAGCCGAGGCTTCCGTTGAGTAGGGGGCGCCGTGCGCACGGCGCACCCTACGAAGGCTTAGCGCCAGTGGTACAGCTCTTTTTCCGAGAGCTGGTGCATCTGGCTGACCTGGGCCTGGAAGGCCTGCATCGAGGCCCAGATGCGACCGTTCAGCTCGCTCTGGGCGGCCAACTCGCCCAGTACCAGGGTACTTTCATGCTGTATGGCGGCCAGTACCTCGTCGGGGAAGCGCTTGAGCAGGGTGCCCTGCTGCTTGAGCTGATCCAGGGCCATGGCGTTGTGGTAGACGTAGTCGTCCAGCATGTCCTGGTTGGCGGCGCGGGCGGCTTCCGTGAGGATCGCCTGCAGATCGGCCGGCAGGCTGTCCAGGGCCTTCTGGTTGATCAGCAGTTCCAGCACCGCCTGGGGTTCCTGCCAGCCCGGGTAGTAGTAGTACCTGGCCGCCTTGTGCAGGCCGAAGGCCAGGTCGTTGTAGGGGCTGACCCAGTCGGTGGCGTCGATGGCATTGGTCTGCAGGGCGGTAAAGACTTCACCGCCGGGCAGGTTGACGGTGGTGGCGCCGAGCCGGCTGAGCACCTCGCCGCCCAGACCCGGCATGCGGATCTTCAGGCCCTTGAGGTCATCCAGGGAATTGATTTCCTTGTTGTACCAGCCGCCCATCTGCATGCCGGTATTGCCCACCACCAGGGGTTTTACGCCATAAGGGGCATAGGCTTCGTCCCACAGCGCCTGGCCGCCACCCTTGCTCAACCAGGCGTTCATTTCGCCGGTGGACAGGCCGAAGGGCACGGCGGTGAAGAACTGCGCCGCCGGCACCTTGCCCTTCCAGTAATAGGCCGCGCCATGACCCAGTTCGGCTGTGCCGCGGGATACCGCGTCGAACACCTCCAGCGGCGGCACCAGTTCGCCCCCGGCATACACCTTGATGCTCAGGCGGCCGTTGCTCATGGTCTTGACCCGCTCGGCCAGGCGCTCGGCGGCGGTGCCCAGGCCGGGGTAGTTCTTCGGCCAGGCGGTGACCATCTTCCACTGGAAATGCTCCACGGCCGGCGTGGCGGTAGCTTGCGGGGCGGCGGGTTCTTCCTTGCACCCGGCCAGGCCGAGGGCGGCGAGCAGGGCGCTGGCAAGCAGCAGAGGGCGGCGGGTCATGGGGGCTCCTTATTATTTGAATAGGTTGTCGATCACAGCGCCTGCAGCTTGGCATAGCTGAGCATCAGCCACTTGCTGCCTTCGCTTTCGAAATTCACCTGCACCCGCGCCTGGGCGCCGGCGCCTTCGAAGTTGAGAATGGTGCCCTCACCGAACAGCGAATGCTGCACGCGTTGGCCGAGGCTAAAGCCGGTGTCTGGCACGGCGCTGCCGGCGAATAGACTCTCACCGCCCATGCTGCTGGTGCCCATATTGCGACTGACCGCGCCGAACGGCCGGCTGACGCTATTGCTCAGGCGCACTTCCTGAATCAGCTGCGGCGGAATCTCGCGGACGAAGCGCGATACCTTATTGTAGGTCTCGCTGCCGTACAGACGGCGCGTCTCGGCATAGGTGATCATCAGCTTGCGCATGGCCCGGGTGATGCCGACATAGGCCAGGCGGCGTTCCTCCTCCAGGCGGCCGGGTTCCTCCAGGCTCATCTTGTGCGGGAACAGGCCTTCTTCCATGCCCACCAGAAACACCAGGGGGAATTCCAGGCCCTTGGCGCTGTGCAGAGTCATCAGCTGGATGCTGTCCTCGTTTTCCGCCGCCTGGGTGTCGCCGGCCTCCAGCGAGGCGTGGCTGAGGAAGGCCTGCAGCGGGGTCAGCTCCTCGTCTTCATCGTTTTCGAAGGCGCGGGCGGCGCTGACCAGTTCTTCAAGGTTTTCAATCCGTGCCTGGGCTTTCTCGCCTTTCTCGGCCTTGTGATAGGCAATCAGCCCGCTCTGCTCGACCACTGTCTGGGTCATCAGGTGCAGGGGCATGCTCAGCACCTTGGCGGCGAGGTTTTCGATCAGCTCGATAAAGCCGGCCAGGGCCCCGGACGCGCGGGCCGGCAGGGCCTTGGTGGCAACCATCAGACGGATCGCCTCCCACATGGAGACATCATGGCCACGGGCGTATTCGCGGATCGCCTCGACGCTTTTCTCGCCAATGCCGCGGGCCGGCACATTGATGATGCGCTCCAGCGCCGCATCGTTGCCGCGACCTTCGAGCAGGCGCAGGTAGGCCATGGCGTTCTTGATTTCGGCGCGCTCGAAGAAGCGCTGGCCGCCGTAGATGCGGTAGGGGATCTTCTCGCGCAGCAGGGCTTCTTCCAGCACCCGCGACTGGGCGTTGGAGCGATAGAGGATGGCGATTTCGCTGCGTTTGAGGCCGTCCTTGCGCAGGGCGTCCTCGATGGACTCCACCACATAGCGCGCCTCGTCGTGCTCGTTGAAGGCCGAGTACAGGCTGATCGGTTCGCCGTCGCCGTCCTCGGTCCATAATTCCTTGCCCAGACGGCCCTGGTTGTTGGCGATCAGGGCGTTGGCGGCCTTGAGGATGCCGGCACTGGAGCGGTAGTTCTGCTCCAGGCGGATCACCTGGGCGCCGGCGAAATCATCGGAAAACTGCTGGATATTCTCGATCCGCGCGCCGCGCCAGCCGTAGATCGACTGGTCGTCGTCGCCCACCACCATCAGGCTGTCGCCGCCCTTGGCCAAGAGGCGCAGCCAGGCGTATTGCACGGCGTTGGTGTCCTGGAACTCATCCACCAGGATATGGCGGAAACGCCGCTGGTAATGTTCCAGCAGGCCCGGCTTGTCGCGCCACAGGTCGAGGGCACGCAGCAGCAGCTCGGAAAAGTCGATCACCCCG
>JBFHPI010000408.1:0-3200 GCA_041592855.1 Pseudomonas sp. | reverse complement strand
GAGCTGTTTGCCTCACGCCTGTATCGCAACAAAGGGGCCTACCTGGTCGGGCGCATCTATACCTGTGATGAACAGTGGCCGCTGGTGATTCCGCTGCTGCACCGTGAAGGGCAGGGCATTCAGATCGACGCGCTGATCACCGACGAGGCGGAAGTGTCGATCATCTTCTCCTTCACCCGCTCCTACTTCATGGTGCGGGTCGGCTACCCGGCGGAGTTTGTCGGCTTCCTCAAACGCATTCTGCCGGGCAAGCATATCGCCGAGCTGTATACCTCCATCGGTTTCTACAAACACGGCAAGTCGGAGTTCTACCGCTCCCTGATCAACCACCTGGCCACCACCGATGACAAGTTCATCATGGCGCCGGGGGTGCGCGGCATGGTGATGAGCGTGTTCACCCTGCCGGGCTTCAATACCGTGTTCAAGATCATCAAGGACCGCTTCTCGCCGTCGAAGAACGTCGACCGTGCCACGGTGATCGAGAAGTACCGCCTGGTGAAGACGGTCGACCGGGTCGGGCGTATGGCCGATACCCAGGAGTTTTCCGACTTCCGCTTCCCGCTGTCCAAGTTCGAACCCGAGTGCCTGGCCGAGCTGCTGGAAGTAGCGCCCTCAACCGTCGAGGTGGAAGGCGATACGGTGCTGGTGCGTCACTGCTGGACCGAGCGACGCATGACTCCGCTCAACCTCTATGTGGAAAGCGCCAGTGAAGCCCAGGTGCGCGAAGCCCTGGACGACTACGGTCTGGCGATCAAGCAGCTGGCCGCAGCCAATATCTTCCCCGGCGATATGCTGCTGAAGAACTTCGGTGTTACCCGTCATGGTCGGGTGGTGTTCTACGACTACGACGAGATCTGCTTTCTCACCGAGGCCAACTTCCGCCGCATTCCACCACCGCGCTACCCCGAGGATGAGATGGCCTCCGAGCCCTGGTACTCGGTGGCGCCGCTGGATGTGTTCCCCGAGGAATTCCCACCCTTCCTGTTCGCCGATATCAAGCTGCGCAAGCTGTTCAGCGAGCTGCATGGCGACCTCTATGACGCCGACTACTGGAAGGGGCTGCAGGAGGCCATACGCGCCGGCAAGGTGATCGATGTATTCCCCTATCGGCGCAAGGAACAGGCCGACAAGGAGTATTAAGACGGGTGAATAGAACGCTGGGGCTTGGCTTTGCCGGTCTGCTGGGCGGTCTGGGCTGTGATTACAGCTGGGCCGAGGCCCAGCAGACCGCTGTCGAGGTTTCCCCCCTGTTGATCACCGCACCGCGCTCCAGCAGCCGCTGGCTGAGCGCGCCCATGGCGGTCAGCGTAGTTGAGCCCACCCAACGCCCCGCCGAGCAGTCACTGGCGCTGGACAGCCTGCTGGCATCGGTGCCCGGCGTCTTTACCCAGAACCGTTACAACCTGGCCCAGGGCCTGCGTCCGGCATTGCGCGGCTTTGGCGCCCGGGGCAATTTCGGCGTGCGTGGCCTGCGCGTGCTGGTTGATGGCGTACCGCTGACCATGCCCGATGGCCAGACCGAACTGGATGGCCTGGACCTGGGGCTGGTCGAGCGCATGGAGGTGTTGCGTGGCCCGGCCTCGGTGCTCTATGGCAATGCTGCCGGTGGCGTGCTGGCCATCGACACCCGTGAACCGCCGGTCGTGCCCTATGCCCGGCTGGAGGCCGGTGCCGGCGGGCTGGGTTATGAGCAGGTGCGGGCGGAAATCGGCGGCGGGCTGGAGCAGGTCTCCGCACTATTGGCCTACAACCATACCCAACTGGATGGCTACCGCGCTCATGGTCGCGCAGAGACCAACAGCCTCACCGGTAAGTTGCGCTGGTATGCCCCGGCGGGTCGCCTGGGCCTGAGTGTCAATGCCATCGACAACCGCGCCGAAGATCCCGGTGGTTTGACCGAGGCCGAGGTCAACAGCAATCGCCGCCAGGCGGCGCCAAACAATCGGCTGTTCGAGAGCGACGAGACCATCCGTCAGCAGCGCCTGGCCCTGGTCTGGGATGGCTATGGTCCCGGGGCCGATCGCTACCAGCTGCGCAGCTACCTGGGGCAGCGCGACTTTGCCAATCGCCTGCCGTTCGTGCGCGGCGGGCAGAGCAGTTTCGAGCGCCAGTTTGCCGGTGTCGGTGGCCAGTACAGTCACCATCGCGAGCTGATGGGTTTGGCACACAAGATAACCTTCGGCTTTGATCTGGAAAGCCAGCGCGATCAGCGCCAGCGTCATGACAACCTGCAAGGCGTGCGTGGCATCTTGCGCTTGCAGCAGGACGAGACAGCCGAGAGCCAGGGGCTGTTTCTCGAGGACGAAATCCAGTTGGGCGAGCCTTGGCAGCTTAACCTGGGCCTGCGCCATGACCGGGTCCGTTTGGCGGTGGATGACACCTTCCTCAGTGATGGCCGTGACGACTCCGGCAGCCGCATCCTGACCGACTGGAACCACGGCCTGGGCTTGAGTTATCGCCTGAGCCTGCAGCAATCGGTTTATGCGCGTGTGGCCAGCTCCTTTGAGACGCCCACCATCAATGAGCTGGCCAACCCCAGTGGTGGCGGCTTTAACCCGAGCCTGCTGCCGGCCCGGGCCCTGAGTCGCGAACTGGGCTGGAAGGGCGAATGGAGCGAGCTGCGCAGCGAAGTGGCGCTGTACCTGATCGAACTGGAGGACGAATTGATCGGCTTCAGCTTGCCCGATCAGCCCGGTCGCAGCTTCTATCGCAATGCTGGGAAATCGCGTCGCGATGGCCTTGAGCTGAGTCTGGATTGGCAGTTCAACCCGCGCTGGCGTGCTTATCTGGCGTACAGCTATAACCGCTATCGCTTTGTCGAATACCGCAGTGGAGACGATGATTTTGCCGGCCAGCGCATTCCCGGCATCCCAGGGCAGCAGCTATTTGCCGAGCTGAGTTATAAGCGCGCAGGTACTTATGCCTCCATCAATCTGGCCGCACGCGAGCGCCTGTATGCCGATGATGCCAATCAGGTCAGTGTGGCGGGCCAGGGGCTGATTGGCCTGCGTCTGGGCAAGCGCCTGCAGCTGCAGGGGCAAAGCCTGGAACCCTTTTGGGGAGTCGACAATCTGTTCGGTCGCGCCTATTTCGACAATGTGCGAATCAACGCCGGCGGCGGGCGTTATTTTGAGCCGGGGCCTGGGCGTACGCTGTATGTCGGTGTGCGGGCGGTTTTCTGAGCCCTGCCTCGGGGCGTT
>JBFHPI010000407.1:0-3217 GCA_041592855.1 Pseudomonas sp. | reverse complement strand
TCAAAACACTATGGGGTTGGCTATGCGCCTGAGCGCACCTTTCATCGCGATTGTCCTGCTTGCGGCCAGTTTTGCCGCCGAGGTTCTGGCGGCTGCGGATGTGCGCGGAGTGCGGCTGTGGCGTGCGCCGGACAACACCCGCCTGGTGTTTGATCTGTCTGGCCCGGTGCAGCACAGCGTATTCACCCTGACCGCGCCAGATCGCATCGTGATCGACGTCAATGGCGCCAAGCTGGCTACTTCCCTCGATCAGCTGGCCCTGAGCAACACCCCGATTACCGCCATGCGTTCGGCTCAGCGCAGCGAGCAGGAACTGCGCGTGGTGATCGACCTGTCGGCTGCGGTCAGCCCCAAGAGTTTTACCCTGGCGCCCAATCAGCAGTACGGCCACCGCCTGGTGGTGGATCTGTTTGATCAGGTTCCAGGTGCCACCCCGCCGGCCGCCGTTGGCAATGTGGCCGCTGCGCCCCAGGTGCCGGTGACGCCGACCCAGGCTCCGCCCAAACTGACTCCGATCCCTAATGGCAAGCGCGATATCGTGATTGCCATCGACGCCGGGCATGGTGGTGAAGACCCAGGTGCGCTGTCGCCGGTCAAGGGGCAGTATGAAAAGCATGTGACCCTGTCCATCTCCAAGGAGTTGCAGCGTCAGATCAACGCCGAGAAGGGCTTTCGCGCCGAGCTGGTGCGTACCGGAGATTACTTTATCCCGCTGCGCAAGCGCACCGAGATCGCCCGCAGAAAAGGTGCCGACCTGTTTGTTTCCATTCATGCCGATGCCGCGCCCCGTGCCGCCGCCTTTGGGGCGTCGGTCTATGCCTTGTCCGATCGGGGCGCCACGTCGGAAACCGCCCGTTGGCTGGCCGATGCGGAAAACCAGTCGGACCTGATCGGCGGAGCGGGCAATGTCAGCCTGGATGACAAGGACAAGATGCTCGCCGGCGTGTTGCTGGACCTGTCCATGACCGCTTCGCTGTCGTCCAGCCTGAATGTCGGCAACAAGGTGCTGAGCAATATGGGGCGCGTCACGCCGCTGCATAAGCGTCGAGTCGAGCAGGCTGGCTTTATGGTGCTGAAATCCCCGGATATTCCGTCGATTCTGGTGGAGACCGGGTTTATCTCCAACCCCAATGAGGCGCGCAAGCTGGCCACCGCCAGTCATCAGCAAGCCCTGGCGCGCTCCATTCACAGCGGTATTCGGCAGTTCTTCCATGAAAATCCACCGCCCGGTACCTATGTGGCCTGGTTGCGTGATAGCGGCAAGATCGCCTTGAGTGACCGTGAGCATGTGGTCAATGCCGGGGAAAGTCTGGCGCTGATCGCCCAGCGCTATCAGATCAGCCTGACGGCGCTGCGCGCTGCCAATAGCCTGAGAAGCGATGTGATCAAGGTCGGGCAGAAGCTGCAGATACCCGCTACCGCTCTGGCATCGCAGCCATGAACCAGGCAAGTCGTATCCAGCTGCTCAGTCCGCGGCTGGCCAACCAGATTGCCGCCGGTGAGGTGGTCGAGCGGCCCGCCTCGGTGATCAAGGAGCTGTTGGAAAACAGCCTTGACTCCGGTGCCAGTCGTATCGAGGTGGACGTTGAGCAGGGCGGGATCAAGCTGCTCAAGGTGCGCGACAACGGCGGTGGGATTTCCGCCGATGACCTGCCGCTGGCGCTTGCCCGTCATGCCACCAGCAAGATTCGCGAGTTGGAAGATCTGGAGCAGGTGATGAGCCTGGGCTTTCGCGGCGAGGCCCTGGCCTCCATCAGCTCGGTGGCGCGTCTGACCCTGACCTCGCGCACCGAAGATGCCGAGCAGGCCTGGCAGGTGGAGACCGAAGGCCGTGACATGCAGCCGCGGGTGCAGCCGGCGGCCCATCCCGTGGGCACCTCGGTGGAAGTGCGCGACCTGTTCTTCAATACCCCGGCGCGGCGCAAGTTTCTCAAGACCGAAAAAACCGAATTTGATCACTTGCAGGAAGTGATCAAGCGCCTGGCTCTGGCCCGCTTCGACGTGGCCTTCCATCTGCGTCATAACGGCAAGACCGTGCTCGGGCTGCACGAGGCCCCCGATGAACTCAGCCGCGCGCGGCGAGTGGGGGCGGTCTGTGGTCCGGCCTTTCTGGAGCAGGCCCTGCCCATCGATATCGAGCGCAACGGTCTGCATTTATGGGGCTGGGTCGGGTTGCCGACCTTCTCCCGCAGCCAGGCCGACCTGCAGTATTTCTATGTCAACGGGCGCATGGTGCGCGACAAGCTGGTGGCCCACGCGGTGCGTCAGGCCTATCGCGATGTGCTGTTCAACGGTCGCCATCCGACCTTTGTGCTGTTTCTGGAGATCGACCCGGCGGTGGTCGATGTCAATGTCCACCCGACCAAGCATGAAGTGCGCTTTCGTGACGGACGTATGGTGCATGACTTTCTCTATGGCACCCTGCACCGCGCCCTGGGTGAGGTGCGTCCGGAGGATCAGCTGGCGGCACCGGCGGCTGCCGTTGAAATGGTCCGGCCAACCGGCCAGGCCGCTGGCGAGTTTGGCCCCCAGGGTGAGATCGGTCTGGCTGCCAGCCTGATGCAGCCGGCGCCGAGCGCGTCGGTCTGGCATTCGCCGGGTGCCGGCTATCAGGCGCCGCGTCCTGAATCGGCCTTGCCGGCAGCGGAGTCGGCCGGCGCCTATCGCGAGTATTTTGCCCCGTTACCCACCACCAGCTCTGCACCGACAGCATTGCCAGACGCGCAGGGTGATATTCCACCCCTGGGCTATGCCATTGCCCAGCTCAAAGGCGTGTATATCCTCGCCGAGAATGCCCAGGGCATGGTGGTGGTGGATATGCACGCGGCCCATGAGCGCATCACCTACGAGCGCCTGAAAGTTGCCATGGCCAGTGAAGGCTTGCGCGGCCAGCCGCTGCTGGTGCCGGAGTCCATCGCCGTCAGCCAGCGCGAAGCGGATTGCGCCGAGGAGCATGGCGAGTGGTTTCAGCGCCTGGGCTTTGAGCTGCAGCGTCTGGGCGAGGAAAGCCTGGCCATCCGCCAGATTCCGGCCCTGCTCAAGCAGGCCGAGGCCACGCGGCTGGTGCAGGACGTGCTGGCCGATTTGCTGGAGTACGGTACTACCGACCGCATCCAGGCCCATCTCAACGAACTGCTTGGCACCATGGCCTGTCACGGCGCGGTGCGCGCCAATCGGCGTCTGACCCTGCCGGAAATGAATGCCCTGCTGCGTGATA
>JBFHPI010000406.1:0-3221 GCA_041592855.1 Pseudomonas sp. | reverse complement strand
GGGTATCCCGACCTTTACCCTGACCGCCTTTGCCCTAAACGACCGTTAATCCCTGTTGAGTAGGAGCGCAGTCGCCTTTGTTCGCGGCTAAAGCCGCTCCTACGCTCACCCGCCTGCGACCTATGTGAAGCCATGAACCAACTCGAACTGAACCAGTCCGCCAGTCACTGGCGCCTGCGCCTGGGCGCGCTGATGGACAGCAGCACCATCACCCGCCTGGTCACCATCCTGATCCTGATCAACGCCGCCATCCTCGGCATGCAGACCTCGGCCAAGCTGATGGCCCAGTGGGGAAGCCTGCTGAACGGCCTGGATCAACTGATCCTCGGCCTGTTTGTCGTCGAACTGACCCTGCGCTTTGTCGCCCGAGGCCCTAGCCTGCTACGCGATCCCTGGGCGGTATTCGACTGCCTGATCATCGGCATCGCCCTGGTTCCGGCCAGCGGCCCCTTCGCCGTATTGCGCGCCCTGCGCGTGCTGCGGGTACTGCGCCTGATCTCCATCAACCCGGATATGCGCCGAGTGGTGCAGGCCCTGCTCTCATCGTTGCCGGGCATGAGCAGCATCGCCATGCTCCTCGGCCTGCTGTTCTATGTGGCCGCGGTAATGGCCACCCAGCTGTTCGGCGACGCTTTCCCCGAGTGGTTCGGCAGCCTGGGCGCCAGTCTCTACACCCTGTTCCAGGTGATGACCCTTGAGAGCTGGTCCATGGGCATCGTGCGCCCGGTGATGGAGGCCTTCCCCCTGGCCTGGCTGTACTTTGTGCCCTTTATCCTGATCGCCACCTTTATGATGCTTAACCTGTTTATCGCCGTGGTGGTCAATGCCATGCAGACCACCCACGATCAGGAAACCCTGCAGGCCCCGCCCTCACCCACCGAACAACTGCTGCTGGATGAGCTGCGCGCCCTGCGCGCGGAAGTGGCCGAGTTGCGCCAGCAACGCTAAGCGCCTCTCGTAGGAGCGGCCCCTGGTCGCGAACCGTCACGCGACTGATCCAGCGCGGGTGCGGCCCTTGCTGGAAGGCTGCGTAACAGGCGCAGCCTGTCCCCCATCCTGCGCCTGGCCCACTGTCCGACAACTAGCCATAAGTTGGCGCTTTGCCCGCCCCCCTGGCCAGGAATGACCTCGCGACAAAACGCCCGTGGGCTAAAGATTGTTCAAGGCCCGAGGCAGCCTCTGCGCTGCCTCTTACAGGTCCAATAACAACAGCGCTCGGCCACCGAGCCATATGCCCAGGAGTCGCCCCAATGACAGCCCAGACCAGCACCCCCAGCGCCAGCTTCCCGGTTCGCCGCATGGACTTCAGCTTCAGCGAAAGCCAGAAGTTCTGGTTCGCCGGCGACCCCTTTCTGAGCCATTTCATGAACAACCTGTCCTCGCTGTTTCCCTATGGCGAGAAGTTCTTCGTCGACAGCGTGCGTGCGGTGCGTGACAAGGTCACCGAGCCGCAGCTGAAAAAGGACATCAGCGCCTTTATCGGCCAGGAGGCCATGCACTCCAAGGAGCACGCCGCCTATAACGATTACGCCGCCGAGCACGGCATCGACCTGGAACGCCTGGAGCTGCGCATCAAGGTGCTGCTGGAGTGGGTGACCAAGATCACCACCAAGAAGCAGCGCCTGGCCGCCACCTGCGCCCTGGAACACTTCACCGCGACCATGGCCGAGCAGCTGCTGCAGCGCGAAGACCTCACCACCCAGATGAACGACCCCAAGCTCTATCAGCTGTGGATGTGGCACGCCATCGAGGAAAACGAGCACAAGGCGGTCTGCTACGACGTCTACCAGAAGGTCTACGGCGGCTACTTCACCCGCACCCTCATGATGGCCATCACCACCCTGATCTTCTTTGGCGTGATCGGCTGGTTCCAGGTGCACCTGCTGCGCAAGGATGGCCAGCTGTTCAACTGGCGCAGCTGGGGCAAGGGTTTGAAGACCCTGTTCGGCCCGCGCAACGGCTTCCTCAGCAAGCTGCTGCTGCCCTACCTGGACTACTACCGCCCGGGCTTCCACCCCAACGACCACGACAGCAAGGCCCTGGAGCAGCGTTGGCGCCAGCGCCTGGGTTTTAGCAACTAAGCCCACGCCCATGCCGCTTACCGGGGCCCGGTAAGCGGCATTTTTGTGCCTGCCCTCGTCAGTCTCTAGCGACGCTCCTGCAGCCCCCGGGCCACATGCTCGGCCAGGCCGGTGCCGGCCTCGCTCATGGTCAGGTAGGTCCGGTCGGCGCCGGCCTCCTGGATGCGTCGGGCGATATCCTCGTACAGTGCATGGGACACGATCAGGCCGGCAAAGCCCCGCTCACGCAGTTTCTGGGTAGAGATGATCTTGGCCTCGGCATCATTCAGAGCCAGCACAACCGCCTGGACATTGGGCATCTGCAGATGCTGCCAGAACATCTGGTCTTCCCCGTCGGCGAACATCACCCGCCGCCCCACCTTCTGGCTCTGCTCGATCACCACCGGGTCCGAATCCAGACCCACGGCGAGAAAGCCCTTCTCCTGCAGGTGGTCATAGGCCGCCCGACCGGTGCGCCCCATGCCCATCACCAGAATCTGTGCATCACCCAGGGACACCGGCTGCTCATCGGGGTGACGGGTATCCCGCTCCAGGGGGATCAGGCGCCGCGCCAGCCGCTCATAGAGTGGGTGGGCAATACGATTGAGCGGCGCAGAAACCACAAAGGACAGGGCCACGGTAATGGCCAGCGGAATGATCCACTGCGGCAGCACCACACTGGCCACGATCAGGCCGAACTCGCTGTAGTTGGTCAGGCTGACCCCGGCGAGAAAGGCACTGCGCGCACGCAGGCGAAAGAGCAGGAACAGGAAGAAGAACAGCGCGCCCTTGAGCGGCAGCAATACCGCCATGGACAGGGCGAACAGCATGGCGTGCAGGTCCGGCAAGCCGCCGATGCCAATCTGCAGAAAGAAGCCCACCAGAAAGACTTCCTTGATACTCCACAGCGAGTTGGACAGTTCGGTGGCACGCTTGTGCTTGGCCAGCATGGCGCCAAAGGCCAGGGCGCCCAGCTCGGAACTCAGGCCCAGCTGCTCGAAGCCATAGCCGCCCACCACCAGAGCCAGCAACAGCCCCAGCAGCACCATCAGTTCCTCGTGGCCGCTGGCATCGAGCAGGCGAAACAGCAAGGGGCGCAGCAGCGGCAGGCCGAACAGCAACAGGGCCCAGGCCGAAGGCACCTTGCCGCTGGCAAGGCTC
>JBFHPI010000405.1:0-3226 GCA_041592855.1 Pseudomonas sp. | reverse complement strand
TGATGGCCCTGGCGAACGGTTGCAGGTGCAGCTGTCCGCCAGCGGGCAATGGCGCCTGGGCGAGCAGGCGCTCAAGGATTTCGCCGCGCTGCGCCAGGCCCTGCATACGGCCTATGCCGCTGTGCAACCGCCGGGGCTGGACCTGGCCCTGGATCGCCAGGCGCCCCTGAGCGCCTTTCTCGACCTGATGGCCTGGCTGCAGCAGCAGGGCATCGAGGACAGCCGTATTCTTTTGGAGCCCCATGATGAAACGCCTTAACACCCTATTTACCCTGTGCGCGGGCCTGTTGTGCTGTACCTGGGCCCTGGCGGATAACCCCCTGCCTCAACGCTGGATCAGCTCCGGTGGCTCGCTCAGCGAATGGGTGGTGCTGCTCGGCGGTCAGGACAAGCTGGTGGGCGTGGACAGTACCAGTCAGCATCCGCCCAGCCTGCGACAGCTGCCCAGTATCGGCTACCAGCGTCAGCTGGCGGCCGAAGGCATGCTGGCGCTGCGCCCGGATCTGCTGATCGGCAGTGAGGAAATGGGGCCGCCGCCGGTGCTGGAACAGCTGACCCGGGCCGGGGTGCGGGTCGAAGTGCTGCCGTCCCGGGCTGACCTGGCCAGCCTGCAGGCCAGCGTGCGGCGTATCGGTGCGCTGCTGGGGCGACCGCACCAGGCCCGCACCGCCTTGGCTGATTATCAGCGACGCCTGCAGCAACAGGCCCGCTGGGTGGCCCAGGCCCGGCAGGAGCAGGAGGCACCTGGGGTGTTGCTGCTGCTTGGCCATGCCGGCGGCAATCCTTTGGCCGGTGGCCGCGACACCGCCGCCGACTGGCTGATCGAGCAGGCCGGCGGACGCAACCTGGCGCAACACACCAGCTACAAGGCACTGTCCAGTGAAGCCCTGCTGGCCCTGGACCCGCAGGTGCTGATCATCGCCGACCGCAGCCTGTCCGGCGAGCAGGCCCGCGAGGCCCTGCTGCGACATAATCCGGCGCTGGCGGCGACCCGGGCGGTGCGCGAGGGACGGCTGATCCTGCTCGATCCGACCCTGCTGGTGGGCGGCCTGGGGCCGCGTCTGCCGGATGGGCTGGCGGCCTTGTCCGCCGCCTTTTATCCTGCCAGCCACTCCACACTCGCCCAGGCTCAGCCCACGCCATGAATTCCCTGATCAAACCGCGCGCCCTGTTTATCGCCTTGGGCCTGTTGCTGGTGCTGGCGCTCTGGCTTTCCCTGGCCCTGGGCCCGGTCAGCCTGCCCCTGGCCGACACCCTGCGCGCCGCCCTGCGTCTGCTCGGCCTGCCGCTGGCGGGGGAGGGGCTGGCGCAGACCGAACTGATCCTCGGTCAGATCCGCCTGCCGCGTACCCTGCTGGGCCTGCTGGTGGGTGCTGTGCTGGCCCTGTGCGGGGTGGCCATGCAGGGCCTGTTCCGCAACCCCCTGGCCGACCCCGGCCTGATCGGCGTGTCCAGTGGCGCGGCCCTGGGGGCGGCTATCGCCATTGTCGGTGGCGCGGCCCTGGGCGGTTTGCCGCCGGCCATCGCGCCCTATCTGCTGTCGGCCTGCGCCTTTGTCGGTGGCCTGGTGGTGACCACGCTGGTCTACCGCCTGGGCCGGCGTGATGGCGAGACCCACGTGGCCACCATGCTGCTGGCCGGTATCGCCCTGACTGCCCTGGCGGGCGCCGCCATTGGCCTGTTCACCTACCTGGCCGATGACGCCACCCTGCGCACCCTGACCTTCTGGAACCTGGGTAGCCTGAATGGCGCCAGCTATCCACGGCTGTGGCCGCTGCTGCTGGTCACCGCTGCGGTGGCCCTGTGGCTGCCGCGCCGGGCCAAGGCCCTGAATGCCCTGTTGCTGGGCGAGTCGGAAGCCCGCCACCTGGGCTTTGCGGTGGAGCGGATCAAGGCTGAACTGGTGTTCTGCACGGCTCTGGGGGTCGGCGCAGCGGTGGCCGCCGCCGGCATGATCGGTTTTATCGGCCTGGTGGTGCCCCATCTGGTGCGCCTGCTGGTGGGGCCCGATCACCGCGTGCTGTTACCAGCCTCGGCCCTGGCCGGTGCCAGTCTGCTGCTCCTGGCCGATCTGGCCGCGCGCCTGGTCTTGGCCCCGGCCGAGTTGCCCATCGGCATCGTCACGGCGCTGATTGGCGCGCCGTTCTTTCTTTATCTGCTGTTGCGAGGGCGTACCTGATGCTGCGTGCGGACAATCTGGCGGTACAGCGCGGCCCCTGCACGGTGCTGGCGGATATCGACCTGCAGCTACAGCCGGGCCAGGTTCTTGGCGTGCTGGGCCCCAATGGCGCGGGCAAGAGCACCCTGCTCGGCGCTCTGTGCGGCGAACTGGCGCCAGCGGCAGGCGAAGTCTGGCTGGAGCAGCGGCGCCTGGCCGACTGGTCGGGGCCGGAGCGGGCGCGGCGCCTGGCGGTATTGCCGCAGAGCTCGACCCTGACCTTCGCCTTCTCCGTCGAGGAAGTGGTCGGCATGGGCCGTCTGCCCCATGCCAGCGGCAGGCTGCGCGACCAGCAGATCGTGCGTCAGGCCCTGGAAGCGGCTGATGCCCTGCACCTGGCCGGGCGTAGCTACCTGGCGCTGTCCGGCGGTGAGCGCCAGCGCGTGCACCTGGCCCGGGTGCTGGCCCAGCTCTGGCCGGCAAGCCCCGGTCAGGTGCTGCTGTTGGACGAACCCACCTCCATGCTCGACCCGTTGCATCAGCACATTACTTTGCAGGCGGTACGTGAGTTCGCCAACCAGGGTGCGGCAGTGCTGGTGATCCTGCATGATCTGAACCTGGCGGCACGCTACTGTGACCAGTTGCTGCTGCTGGCCGGTGGTCGGCCCCAGGCCCAGGGCGATCCAGCGCAGGTGCTGCGTGCTGAGGTGCTGCAGGCCGTGTTCGGTCTACAAGTGCTGGTGCAGGCGCACCCCGAGCGCGGCCATCCCCTGATCATCGCCCGTTAAGGAGTCAAGCCATGCGTGTTGTTGTGCTGCTCGGCCTGCTGTTGCTCGCCGCCTGCCAGGTTGCTCCGCCGGCGCTGCCTAACTGGCAGAGTCCGCAGGGGGGCGAGCATCCTCAACTGGGGCAGATTATCGAACTGCGCAGCGGCGCGCTGCTGACCCCCGGGCAGCTGTTGGCGCGGTTGGCCAGGGCCGAGCGGGTCTTGGTAGGCGAGCGCCACGACAACCCGGATCACCATGCCCTGCAACTCTGGCTGTTGCGTGGCCTGGCCGCACAGCGGCC
>JBFHPI010000404.1:0-3239 GCA_041592855.1 Pseudomonas sp. | reverse complement strand
GCGGTCTGACCACCCATGGTCGGCAGCAGGGCGTCGGGGCGCTCCTTCTCGATGATCTTGGCCACGGTGGCCCATTTGATCGGCTCGATATAGGTGGCGTCAGCCATGGCCGGGTCGGTCATGATGGTGGCCGGGTTGGAGTTGACCAGAATGACCCGGTAGCCCTCCTCTTTCAGCGCTTTACACGCCTGAGCACCGGAGTAGTCGAACTCGCAGGCCTGGCCGATGACGATGGGGCCGGCGCCGAGGATCAGGATGCTTTTGATATCTGTACGTTTTGGCATGGGGTAACTCTCGAATTCCTGGACTCAGCGGATCAGCGACGGGCAGCCATGGCGGCGATAAAGCGATCGAACAGCGGCGCCACATCGTGGGGACCTGGGCTCGCCTCGGGGTGCCCCTGGAAGCTGAAGGCTTCCATGTCGGTGCGCTCGATACCCTGCAGGGTGCCATCGAACAGGGACTTGTGGGTGGCACGCAGGTTGGCCGGCAAACTGGCCTCGTCTACGGCAAAGCCATGGTTCTGACTGGTGATCATCACCACGCCGGTTTTCAGATCCTGCACCGGGTGGTTGGCACCGTGATGGCCGTGCCCCATTTTCAGGGTCTTGGCGCCAGAGGCCAGGGCCAGCAGCTGATGGCCCAGGCAGATGCCGAACACAGGGATCTCGGTTTCCAGAACCTGCTTGATGGCGGCAATGGCGTAGTCGCAGGGCTCGGGATCGCCAGGACCGTTGGACAGAAACACGCCATCGGGGTTGAGCGCCAGGACCTCAGAGGCGGGTGTCTGCGCCGGCACCACGGTGACGCGGCAGCCGCGCTCGACCAGCATGCGCAGGATGTTCAGTTTCACACCGTAGTCGTAAGCCACCACGTGGTGAGGCAGTTCGCTGGCGGCAATTTCCGGGTGACTGTCGGTTTTCAGCTGCCAGGTGCTGGAGCGCCACTCATAGCGCTCGCTGCAGCTGACCACCTTGGCCAGGTCCATGCCCTTGAGGCCAGGGAAGCCGCGGGCCAGCTCCAGAGCCTTTTCCTCGGTGGCGTAATCACCGACCAGGATGCAGCCGTTCTGCGAACCTTTCTCGCGCAGGATGCGGGTCAGGCGGCGGGTGTCGATCCCGGCGATGGCGACGGTGCCGTTTTCTTTCAGGTATTCATCCAGCGGCTGGGTGCTGCGCCAATTGCTGGCGATCAGCGGCAGGTCGCGGATAATCAGGCCAGCGGCCCAGACCTGATTGGACTCGGCGTCTTCGGGCGTAGTCCCGGTGTTGCCGATATGGGGGTAGGTCAGGGTCACGATCTGCTGGGCATAGGAGGGATCGGTGAGGATTTCCTGGTAGCCGGTCATGGCGGTGTTGAACACCACCTCTCCGATGGTTTGGCCATCGGCACCGATGGATTCGCCGCGGAAGATGCTGCCATCAGCAAGGGCCAGAATGGCAGGTTTAAGGGCTGGCTTACTCAAGAAGACCTCCGTCGATCAACGCGTTGGAGCACACGCAGATTGTAAAAAAGCGGGATGACGTGTGAAGGTCATCCCGCTTTTTTATCTGATTCATTCTGCGCAACTTTAGTGGACACACTAAAGCGGGAAGCTTACAGAAAAATGCCTTTTCGGTCCACCGCAAGATGGCGAGCGGACATAAATCCACCGCCATGCGACATCCTGCCTCAGCGCAGCTCCAGCACATCCTGCATGTCATACAGCCCCGGCTGACGCTTGTGCAGCCACAGCGCCGAGCGCACCGCGCCCTTGGCGAAGGTCATGCGGCTGGAGGCCTTGTGGGTGATTTCCACCCGCTCACCGTCAGCAGCGAACAGCACAGTATGGTCGCCCACTACATCACCGGCACGCACGGTGGCAAAGCCGATGGTTTCCCGGGCGCGGGCGCCGGTCTGGCCTTCGCGGCCGTACACCGCCACTTTCTGCAGATCGCGGCCCAAGGCTTCGGCCACCACCTCACCCATGCGCAGTGCGGTGCCGGACGGCGCGTCGACCTTATGCCGGTGATGGGCCTCGATGATCTCGATATCCACCTCATCGCCCAGAACGCGGGCAGCGGTGTCCAGCAGCTTCAGACACAGGTTGACACCAACGCTGAAGTTGGCGGCAAAGACGATGGGGATCTGCTGGCCGGCCTCACTGAGCAGCTGCTTTTCCTCGGGACTGAAACCGGTGGTGCCGATCACCATGGCCTTGCAGGCGGCGCGGCAGATCTCCAGGTTCTTCAGGGTCACCGAGGGGTGGGTGAAGTCGATCAGCACATCGAAGTCATCGACCACTGCCGCAAGGTCGCCCACCAGGGTCACACCGATCCTGCCCAGGCCGACCAGCTCGCCAGCATCGGCACCGATCAGGCTGCTGTCGGCCCGATCGATGGCGGCACAGAGCTGCGCACCTTCGGCCTGCTGCACAGCCTCAATCAGGGTCTTGCCCATGCGCCCGGCGGCGCCCATTACTGCAATACGTTGCATAGCATCAGCTCCAAGCTGTGCGCCTCACACTGCAGATCAAAACTGCAGTGTGAAGCCTGGATTTACACATCACCAAAGAAGCGCTTGACGCCCTCGAACCAGCCATTGGCCTTGGGCGAGTGGGAGTCGTCGCCCTCCAAGGACTTGCGGAACTCATCCAGCAGTTCGCGCTGACGCTTGCTCAGGTTAACCGGGGTTTCCACCGCCACCCGACACATCAGGTCGCCCGCACCGCCACCGCGCACCGGGGCTACGCCCTTGCCGCGCAGACGGAACATCTTGCCGGTCTGGGTACCCTCGGGGATTTTCAGCTTGACCCGACCATCCAGGGTCGGCACTTCCAGCTCGCCGCCCAACGCCGCGTCGGCGAAACTGATCGGCACCTCGCAGTACAGGTGCTTGCCGTCACGCTGAAAGATCGCATGCTCGCGCACATTGACCACCACATACAGGTCGCCCGCCGGGCCACCCTGGGTGCCGGCCTCGCCCTCGCCAGACAGACGAATGCGGTCGCCGGTGTCGACACCCGCCGGCACCTTGACCGACAGGGTCTTGCTTTCTTCCACCCGGCCCTGACCATGACAGCTGCCACAGGGGTCGGTGATCATCTTGCCGGTGCCATGGCAGCGCGGGCAGGTCTGCTGCACCGAGAAGAAGCCCTGCTGCATGCGCACCTGACCGATACCGCCACAGGTGGTACAGGTGACAGGACTGGTGCCCTTCTTCGCGCCGGTGCCATCGCAGGGTTTGCAATTGACCAGGGT
>JBFHPI010000403.1:0-3246 GCA_041592855.1 Pseudomonas sp. | reverse complement strand
GCGCGGGCTGCACCCACCGGCACCATGTCGCCGTAACCCAGGGTGGTGAAGGTGACTACGCTGAAATACAGGCAGTTGAGAAAGCTCAACAGATTGGCCAGCAGTCCCTGCCTGAGGTCGAGCACCAATAGCTGCTCGCCATGCTGGACGCCGATGAGGAAATAGAACAAGGCAAACAGCAGGATAAAGGCCAGGGAAAACAGCACCACCCGCGCCGGTTTCTCGCCATAACCGCAAAACACGTCCACCAGCCAGGATGCCTGGCGACGCCAGGAGCCAAGGGGCATCTGCAGACGGCGCATGACCATTTCACGGTGAAAGAAGTGCCCGGCCTGCTCGAACAGCCCGGCCTGCTCCAGGCTCAGGCGCAGGTTGCGGTAGGTTTCCTCGGCCTGCTGCAGCAAGTCGCGCATCAGCGCCGGCTGACCACGTCGTCCGGCGGCCACCGCCTGCCCTTCCTGGACCAGGCGCTCGCCCCAGCGTACGTTGTCCAGGCGTGCGCCCTCCAGTTGCACACCGAGCAGATTGGCACCGCGCAGATCGGCACAGTGCAGGTTGGCACCGCGCAAATCAGCCTTCATCAGCGAGGCGCCACGCAGGTCGAGGGCAAACAGGTGGGCACCCTGCAGATTGGCCCGATACAGATCACTGCCACTCAGGTCATAGCCGCTGTTGCTGCCGCGGCGCACCAGATCGATATCACCGAGATCGGCATACTTCAGGCTGAATCCGCGCATCGGCCGTTCATCGCGCGCGCGCGCCAGCAGAGCCGTCGCCAGATCAGCCACACCGCGCTTGTCCTGCTCGGCGTCGGTCCAGAAAGTCTCCGGGTAATCCACGCCAGCCATCTAGATGCCCTCTCCTGCTCTTTCTACCAGCCTAGACGGCCACCCGGCCCCGGCAACTGCTATACCCAAGAAGAGATACCTGAGAGCCTGCCCATGCAACACAGCATTGGTTTTCGCCTGAACGCCCTGTTTGTCCTGCTGGTCACCTCCCTGCTGGCGGGCTCCGGCGCCTGGGCTTACTGGCGCCTGGACGCCCAGCTCAACCAGGATTTCCAGCGCAGCCGTCAGGCCCTGCAACAACGCCTGCAGATCAACCTGATCACGCCGCTGTGGAACATGGACCGCCAGACCCTTAGTGAAAATCTGGTAGCAGAGGTGCAGGGGCCGGTGCTGGGCATTGCCGTCTACCTGGATACCGGCGAGTTGCTCAGCCAAAGCGGTGTGCTGGAATCGACCCAGGCATCGCCCTGGCATGAGCGCCTGGAATTTGCCCTGCATACCGACAAATTCAACGAGGCCGTGCCTCTGGGCCGAGTCAGCGTGCTGCTGTCGCGCCAGGAGCTGACCAACACCCTGCGCCGGCAGATCTGGCAACGCCTGGGGGAGATTCTCGCCCTCGACCTGCTGCTGATCACCGCCCTGTCCCTGAGCCTGCGCCTGCAGGTGCTCAAGCCCCTGCAGGCCCTACGCGATGCCTTGCTGCAGGCGGCCGGACACCGCGACAGCTCGGCTACGCTGTTGCAACTGGGCCGCCGCCACGACGAGTTCGGCGAGGTGGTGGAAGGCTTCAACCGCATCGCCCAGCGCCTCAACGCCGACCTCGAGGCCAAGCAGCAGGACGAGGAGACTCTGCGCCGGGCCTACGAAGAACTCAAACAGGCCCAGGCATCGCTGGTCGAAGCAGAAAAGCTCGCCGCACTCGGTGGCCTGGTGGCCGGCGTCGCCCATGAAATCAACACCCCCCTGGGCATCAGCCTGAGCAGCGCCAGCGTACTGGGCCAGGCCACCCGCCAGTTCGCCGCCCAGTTGGAGAGCGGCCAGGTGAAGAAGTCCGAGTTGCAGGATTACCTGGAAACCGCTCGCGAAAGCGTCGAGCTGATCCTCAGCAACGCCCAGCGCGCCGCCCATCTGGTGCAGAGTTTCAAGCAGGTGGCAGTGGACCAGACCAGCGAGGCACGACGTAGTTTCGATCTGTCTGACTACCTGGACGAGGTGATCGAAAGCTTGCACCCCACCTTCAAGCGCCGCCCTATCGAAGTGCGCAACGATTGTCCGCCGGGCATTGCCATGGACGGCTACCCTGGTGCCCTGGCCCAGGTGGTGACCAACCTGCTGGTCAACGCCCTGACCCATGCCTTCGCCGCCGAGGACAAGGGTTTGATCCGTCTGTCGGCGCAGTTGCAGGGCCAGCATGTGCAGCTGCACTTCGAGGATAACGGCCAGGGCATCGCCGCCGAGCATTTGGGGCATATCTTCGAGCCCTTCTTTACCACCCGCCGTGGGTCGGGTGGCAGCGGCTTGGGCCTGCATCTGGTCTATAACTTGATTAACAAGCGCATGGGCGGTCAGATTGCAGTCAGCAGTACGCCAAGGCATGGAACGCACTTTACGCTGACGCTGCCTCTGCACGCGCCCTAGGGTTCTTCAGAGTTTCGCCAGCATCACCCGGCGTAACGAGCAGGACAGGGGAGCAAGCCCATGACCGACACCGCGCAGCAACAGGACAGCAGCCAGGACTGGCTGGTGGATGACACCGACGTCCACCCCGGCGCCCCACCACAAGCCACCCCGTGGCGGGTGCTGATCGTCGATGACGAACCCGATGTGCACAAGGTGACTCGTCTGTCCCTGCGCGATATTCACTACAAGAATCGCCCTCTGGAGCTGCTGCACGCCTACTCCGGGGCCGAAGGCTTCCATCTGCTGCGCGAACACCCGGATACCGCCCTGGTGCTGCTGGACGTAGTGATGGAAAGCGACCACGCCGGCCTGCTGCTGGTGCGGCGCATCCGCGAGGAGCTGAACAATCACCTGGTGCGTATCGTCCTGCGCACCGGCCAGCCGGGCCAGGCGCCGGAGCAGGAGGTGATCCTCGGCTACGATATCAACGACTACAAGGCCAAGACCGAACTCAGCGCCCAACGCCTGTTCACCACCGTGATCGCTTCCCTGCGCGCCTACGAGAGCCTGCTCTCGATTGAACGCAGCCGCCAGGGCCTGAGCCAGATCCTCGAAGGTTCCAGCAACCTCTATCAACAGCACTCCCTGCGCGAGTTTGCCTCGGGCGTGCTGGGCCTGGTCGGGGCGGTGCTGGATGTCGGCACCCAGGGCATCCTCTGCCTGCGCGAGGATGCCCGTAGCGCGCCCCAGGTGCTCGGCGCCACCGGACGCTTCAGCGATCTGGAGCAGCAGACCCAGCTGGACCCGAACAACCCGCTCTACCCGCAGATCCAGGCCG
>JBFHPI010000402.1:0-3254 GCA_041592855.1 Pseudomonas sp. | reverse complement strand
GGGAAGCCTTCGAACAGCTCGCCACTGTCACGGTGGAACCAGCCGCTGAGATAGGCGTCGGTCAGGGTGGGGTCGTCCGGCAGTGCTGGCGGAATCGGTGGCGTAACTACTGACGGCGCTATGGGTAAGGCAGCGGCAGGCGCGATAAGCCGCTTCAATCGTTCCAGCATTCTGGCTTTCCTTCTCGAAATGGACTGAGGCCGGTGACGTCGCTCGTGCGAGCCCTCACAGGGGTTTACGCGCGATGATCACCTGACTCTTCGGCAGCAATTGATCCAGGGCCTGCTTCATCGGGGCCGCTTCGGGCATCTGGATCACCGTCATCCACAGCTTGGCCCAGTCGTTCAGCAAGGGCGGATAAGGCGGTTGCACTACATCGTGGGAGGTGCCCTCCAGATCGGCTCCAGCATGTTTGGCCGAGGTCCAGTAAAGAAACATCCACATGGTCCAGAAGAAGCCAAAGGCATCGCGCCGCACGATCTCCAGGCCTGCGTCGGTGACCAGTTGGCCAAACTGCTCGCGCTCGAAGATATGGATATGGTTGGGACGCTCGAAGTAATAACTGGGCGCGAAGCTCTTCTGCATATGCTCACCCACCGGATCAGGCACCGCCAGCAGATAGAGCGCCCCCGGCTGACCGACGCGAGCCAGTTCGGCGAGAAAAGCCGCGGGATCCTCGACATGCTCCAGCACCTCCATGGCAATCACCCGCGACATGCTGGCGTCGGCCACCGGCAGCGGCAGGCCGTCGGAGACCAAGCCCTCGGCCTGGCGGGCCGGGGTCTGGGCCACGCGGGCGCGCAGGGCGTCGATTTTTTCCGCCACCACGTCGACGAACACCACATGGGCCCCACGGTTGGCGCAGAACAGCGTGGCACCGCCGGCGCCGCAGCCGATATCCAGCACGCTGTCTTCGGCACTGACGGCAAAACCCTTGAACAGCTCGTTGCTCTCGCTCAGGTACCAACCGCTCTGTACCGCATCCACCAGCCCACAGTCGCGGGAGTCGACGAAGTTCGGTGCGTTGATGACTTCATCCCAGATCGCCTCGACCGGGCGCGGATCGTTTTCCGCCCCTGCCAGGCGACGGAACAGCTCGAATGGGTTCATCGGCTGGGGGCCTCGTCAGGGTTCAGAAAGGCGCGCAGGCGTTCGCTGGCGACATCCAGCGAGCAGTGGCCGCGCATGCGCTCGATGGCGGCGGCGGACATCCGTGTGTAGCGTTCGGGCTCTTCTTTTACGCAGGCATAGGCGCTGCGGTAGGCCTCACGCAAAGACTGCCAATCAATCTGATGGCGACAGGTGCGATAGGCCAGGCGCGGGTCGTGGGACCAGGCCGAGGCATCCAGCCAGCTGTCGACCACGAAGGCCACGTCCTCGTCGATATAGTCGAGCATCGCCGAATGCCGTGGGGCGATCGCCGGCTTGCCGCAGGACAGGAACTCCATCAGCGGCAGGCACTGGCCCTCGCCATGGGAGGCATTGACCACGAAGGCGCTGGCGCGGATCAGGCTGTCGAACTCGGGGCCGTCCAGAAAGCCTTGCAGCAACACCACCCGGCAGCGAAAAGCCGGCATGCGCGCCATGCACATCAGCATGTCATTTAGCGCCGATTGGTACTCGTGGTGGCCGAGTTTGAACAACAGCGTGGCATCGGCGGTGTCCTTGAACGCGGCGCAGAAGGCCGTGAGCATGTCGACCCAGTTCTTGCGCCCGTCGTAAGGATTGAACAAGGCGGTGAAGACCACCCCGGACAGCTCGAAGCTGCAAGGGGCTAGATCCCATTCTGGGGTCTGCGGCGTCAGGCCTGCCTTGGGCAATAGCATGGGTTCCACGGTGTTGCCTGGTTCCATGCGTTTTGATTTGTCCTCACTGACCAGCATGAGGGCCGTAGGGGAATTGGCGGGCGCCGGCCTGATAAAGTTTGGCAGCAGTTCGCATAGGCCACGCAGGTACCATTCACCCAGGTAGCGGCGTGTTACCTGCAGTCGTGACTGCTGGCGGTAGGGCTGAACTAGCGGAGCCTCGGCTGCAGCGGACACGCTGGCGGCCTGTTCTTGGGCTCGGGCGGCTTTGACCGCATTGGCCACCGCGCCGACGCCCGGCATATAGGGGGCCAAGGCGACGTCATGGGTATCCAGGACCACCCCGGAGCGCACCTCGATTCGCAGTGGCTGAACCAATGGCAGTGCTGAGGGGGCCTCACGCAGCGCCTGATATTTGTCCCAGACCGGCGAGGGTACGCTGATTATCGGAAAGTCCCTGCCCAGCTCGGCCTTGGTGGCCTGTACCGTCAGTCCCGAATGGGTAATGCCGCGCCCGCACTTACCGAGCACATAGCCCCAGTTCTGGTTGAGTTCATCGAGCCAGTGCTCATTGGGAATACTGTCGAACTCCCAGGCAAAAACGGGAATGGTCGGACAGCGCAACTCGAATGAGGTCTTCTGTGGCGGCGAGAATGACAGGAACACGCAGCGCTCACTGGCGGCGCAAGCCTGATCATAGAGAACATCGACCTGTTCGGGGGTCTCGACGACCTGCACATCGCCCAGGCGCTGCAGCGCCGGTAGAAAGTCGCGCAGCACAAAGTAATAGCTGTATTCGGGTAAACCCAGGCTGGAGGCGATATGCGCGGCATTGACCTGGGAGTAGACAAAAATCCTCATTCAGTAAGGCTCCGGGCAACCCGCAGATGTTCAGCCGATTTGGCTGCGCTCGACAGCACCTGGCCGAGAAAAGCCGCTAGCGGTTTATCCACCGAGTCCAGCGAGGCGAACTGCTGCATCTGCCGGTACGCGCTGCGCGACATTGCCTGGTAACGCGTCGAGTCGTGTAACGCCACCCTGTGACTTTCACGAAAGGTTTCCATCAATGATTGCCAATTCAGCCGATGCTTGTGAGTAAACAGCATGCCGGTGGGGTCGTGGGGCCAGCAGGTCGGCTCCAGCGAGGTTTTCAACACGAAAGCCAACTGTTCGTTCACATAATCGGCCATGGCCGTGTGATTGGGGGCAATCACCGGCTTGGCGCTGGCCAGGAACTCCATCAGCGGTAGGCATAGCCCCTCGCAGGACGAAGCATTGACGTAGTAGGTGCTCGCACGGATCAGCTCGCGATACTGCGCATCCTCGAGAAAGCCGTGTAGCACCAGCACACGGCAGCGAAAGGGTGCCAGACGCGACAATAGCGTCATGAGTACGACCCGATAATGTTCAAGATCGTGATGGGTCATTTTTAGCACCAGAGTGGCAGTC
>JBFHPI010000401.1:0-3262 GCA_041592855.1 Pseudomonas sp. | reverse complement strand
TTTTTCCCAGGCACTCAGGGCTTGGCGAATCTCCTCGACCCGGCGCGCTTGCCCGGCGGCCAGATAGGACGCTTCCAGGCCCAGGGTGTCGTACTTGTTCTCGGCAATATTGGCCTTGTCGGTGGCGGCCTCGTAGGCCGTCTGTGCGGCCTGTTGCGCCGTGACATGCAGGGTTTCCAGCTGGGCGATCACCTGCAGGTGCAGGCTGGCTTTATCCATGGGGCTTATCTCTTAGCAGGTGGCCGGCCAGGGTGCGCAGGGGGCCGAGCTGGCGGCAGATCAGGGCCAGCTGGGTCTGGACCAGGCGCTGGGTGTCATCATGTGTTTCGCTTGCCTGTTCCAGCTGCGTGGCCAGTTGTTCCTCGGCGTCGCTCTGCACGGCCAGGGGTTGATTGTCGCGCAGGCAGCGGGCGATCTCTTCCAGGCTGTCCGCCAGCTGCCGGGCGGCCAGCAGCAGGGCATGCTGCTGGCCCTCCAGGCGGGTTTCGCCGCGATGTGCGCCAAGGCCCGAGAGGTAGCCGAGCAGGGTGTGCGACAACAGCAGAAAGCGAAAGCCCAGGTCGGCGTCCTTACGGAAGTGGCCCGGCTCCATCAGCATATTGCCCAGGGTGCTGGACAGGCTGGCATCGGCGTTATGGGCATCGCGCCGGGCCAGGCGATAGGCCAGGTCGTCACGCTTGCCGCTGGCGTACTGGCTGATGATCTGCTGCAGGTAGTGGCTGTTGCAGCTCAGGGTATTGGCCAGCAGCCGGTGCAGGCGCCTGCCCTGCCAGTCGGGCAGAATCAAGAGTACCGCCAGGCCGGCAATCAGGCCGCCGAGCAGGGTATCGACCAGGCGCGGCAGGAACAGGCCATAGCCATCGCCCACCTGGTTGAAACAGAACAGCACCAGCAGGGTGATGGCTGCAGTGGCCAGGGTGTAGCGGTTGCTGCGCCAGGCAAAGAAGGCGACCCCGGCGACCACGGCGAACAGGGCCTGGATGCGTGGGTCAGGGAACAGGTCGAACAAGGCCCAGCCGAGGGCCAGGCCGAGCAGGGTGCCGACGATGCGCTGGACCAGCTTGAGACGGGTGGCGCCGTAGTTGGGCTGGCAGACGAATAGGGTGGTCAGCAGTATCCAGTAGCCCTGCTGCGGATGGATCCAGTGCAGCAGGCCGTAACCGGCGGCCAGGGCCATGGAAAGACGCAGGGCGTGACGGAACAGCAGGGAGGTCGGTGTCAGCTGCTGGCGCAGGCGCTCCCAGACCTCGCCCAGCGAGTGGGGTTCACGGTCGAGCAGGCTGCTGTCCTGTTGCTCGGCGAGGGCATCGGGGTTGCTCGCCTGGCTGAGCGCCTCGTCCAGGCTGCGCAGGTTGCCGGCCAGGGCGCCGAGGGAGCGCAGCAGGTGACGCCAGGCCGGGTTGCTTTGCAGGTGCAGGTGGTCGAGGGAGGCGTGCAGGTCTTCCAGGGCCTGGCTGCACAGCTCGCGGTAGAGGAAGGGCTGGCGCAGTTCGATGGCCCCGGCCAGGCGCTGACAGGCCTCGCCATGCAGGCGCAGCAGACGCTGACAGCGAAACAGCACATCGCTGTGGAAAAAGGCTTCGGCCAGTTCGTGGTAAGGGTGATGGGAGCTGCTGGCGCGCTCATGAATATCCTGGGCGAGAAAATACAGCTTGAGGTAGCGACTGAGCTTGGGGCCGGGCCGACCATGGCCGACTCGATGCAGGAGAATCTCCTTGGCCGCATTGAGCGCCGCCACCACTCGGCTGTTCTGGTTGGCCAGCTGCAGACGCCGCGCTTCCACATCCAGCTGACGCAGCGGCTCGAACAGGGCCGCCTTGAGCTTGAGATACAGGCCCAGCTCGCGAAACAGCCGGGCCAGGCTGTGCTGCACCGCCTGGTTGGCGAAGGCGGCCTGCCAGAGCACCGAGAGCAAGCCGTACCAGGCCGCACCGGCCACCAGCAGCAGGGGTTCGCGCCAGAGCCCGGCGGCGCCGCCACGCTGTTCCACGCCGATCATGCTGTACACCGCGAGGATCAGGGTCGCCGCGCCCAGGGTGGCGTAGCGTTCACCCAGGGCACCGAGCATGGTCAGCCAGAAAGCCGCCAGGGTCAGGGCGACCACAAACAGCCAGGGCAGAGGGAACAGCCATTCCACCGCATAGGCCGCCGCGCTGAAGCAGCCCAGGGTCAGCAGCAAGGCACCCAGACGCCCCTGCCAGCTGTCGTCGGTTTCCGCCAGGGCGCTGGCGATAATGCCGAGAAACAGCGGGATCAGTGCATGCATCCAGCCCTGACTCCAGCACAGCGCCAGGGCGCCGCCCAGGGCGACAAAGACCCGCAGGCTATAGCCGAACTTCTCCAGGGCCCAGAGGCGACGCAGGGATTGACTAAGGGCGTGGTTGGGCATGCGGGCTCTCTCGCTCGGGCAGTGAGCAGCCTAACGGAGTCGAGGCCTGGCGGGCAGCCCCCGCTGCCGAATCGGTGCAGGCAGGTCATGGTCTATCCTGATTAAGAGGCAACCCGTTGCGGTTGCCGAGGAGGAAGAGGTGAAGCTATTTCGCCGGGCCTGCCTGTTGGTGCTGGCCTGGATGCTGCAGGCCGGCGCGGCCCAGGCTGTGTCAGCTCCCGTGCTGGAACTGCGTCTCGATGGCGTGATCGGTCCGGCCAGTGCCGACTATGTGCTGCGCGGCCTGGCCCGGGCCGAGGCCGAGGGCGCCCAGCTGCTGGTGCTGCACCTGGACACCCCCGGTGGCCTGGACACGGCCATGCGCCAGATCATCAAGGCGATTCTCGCCAGCCCGATCCCGGTGGCCACCTATGTGGCGCCCAGTGGCGCCCGCGCCGCCAGTGCCGGCACCTATATCCTCTACGCCAGCCATATCGCCGCCATGGCTCCGGGCACCAACCTGGGCGCCGCCACTCCGGTGGCCATCGGTATGCCGGGCGCCCCCGGTCCCTCCGATGACAAAAGCGCAGAGGAGGCCGAGGAGCAGCCGGGCGACGCCATGAGTGCCAAGCAGATCAATGACGCCTCGGCCTATATCCGAGGCCTGGCGCAGCTGCGCGGGCGCAACGTGGAGTGGGCCGAGCAGGCGGTGCGCCAGGCTCACAGCCTGTCCGCCGAGGAGGCGTTGAAACTCAAGGTGGTCGACTACCTGGCCGCCGATCTGGATGCACTGTTGCGTCAGTTGGATGGCAAGACCCTGACCCTGGCCAGCGGCGAGCGGCAGTTGCAACTGGCTGATGCGCCGCGCCTGAGTTACGTGGCGGACTGGCGCAC
>JBFHPI010000400.1:0-3273 GCA_041592855.1 Pseudomonas sp. | reverse complement strand
TGCCTTGGCCAGGCCGAGCTTGAGTTGCTGCACGGCGGATTTCAGACCGTCCTTGCGCAGCTTGGGCAGCACCTGCTGCAGCGCCTCTTCCCAGGGCGGGGTGGCGCCCTGCTCGCTGGCGGCGGGCTTCTTCTCGGTTTCCGGGGCCTGCAGATGGGGTAGCACATGGGAGCTGAGCCAGGCGCGGGTCTGGGCATCGGCGAAAGGGCTGCCGTCGTGAAAGCGCAGCTCTTCCAGGCCGCTCATACGCTGCATAAACAGCGCCAGCTGGATTTCCACTTCGCGCATGGCCTGCTCGGCGTCCAGCTCCTGCAGGCACTGCCAGACCAGATGCTGGCCGTCGAGCCAGAAGGGTGCGCGGGCGATGCTGGCTTCCAGGTCCACCAGCAGGTCGGCGTACTGGCCGTTCAGGTAGCGCTCCTGGTAGCTGGCCAGCTTGTCCGCCGGCAGCCCGCGCAGGGCGGTGATCTGTTCGGCATTGCGCTCCGGCAGGCTGTCGATGGGCAGCCACAGCAGGGTGCGGGCTAGGCGCAGGGCGCGCAGGTCGCTGGCCTTTTGTTTGAGCCAGTAGGCGCACAGCGGTCGCGACTGATCCTGCAGGCTGCGCAGGCTCTTGTGCGCGTCCTTCTCGTTGTCGATGGGGGCGCCCGGGGTGAGGATCTGGCTGGCGGCCTGCTTGACCTGGGCGATGGCGGCGCCGACCGAGCCCGGTTCGGGCTGGCCCTGGCTGGCGCGTTTGACCAGTTCATCCAGACGCCGACACAGCGGCAGCAGCAGCGGGGCCTCTTCCCCAAGATGCTCAGCCAGGCAGCCTTCCAGGGCGCGCAACTGCTCGGCGAGGCTGCGGAACAGGGCCAGTTGCTCGCCAATCGGTACATGCTCGGCCAGTGCCTGTTCCAGACGGGGGATCAGCCAGCTGATGGCGGCGGCGCGGGTGCGCGGTTTGCGCGGGTGCAACTCGGCCCAGTGGTTGAGGCAGAGGTAGTGCAGCAGGCTGAAACCGGCCTGCAGGCCGGGGAAGGATTCGCGCTGGTACAGGCCCCAGATCAGCCAGGCGGCGACGCGCAGATCCTTGGAATGGGCGCTGAGCAGGGCCTCGCTGTGCTCGCGAACCTTCTGCCAGTCGATACCGCCGGTTTCGTGCAGGGCAGTGGCTTTGCTCAGCTCGTTTTCCAGTACTTCATATTCGCTGGAATAACGCACATCACTGCCGGCAAAGCTCCCTTCATTAATAGGAAGTTGGGCCAGCTGCAAATAATGGGCAGTGAGTTTGCTTGAATAGGTCATTCCATGACTCTGATTATTGGCGCAAATAAATTGGCGAGCTTGGGGCCGCTTATTTATCCGTGACGCCTGTCCTGTAACACTCGAAGTGCGCAACTTTTTACGCACTTGAATGTGCAACAAATTGCGCATATCCCTTGTGAGGTGGGCATCCTAGCGGCATGGGGGAGGGTGGGCAACCGCTGAAAGTGTGAAATATGTATCAGGGATACATATTGATCTAATAATGTCTGGGACGAATGTTCTGATTTGTTTTTGCGAACTGGAGCACAAGTAATATGGGGCGGGAGATATGTAGGCAATGAAGTTTTGTAGTTGTAGGAAATAACTTACTGGCAAATTGATAGCGCGTCACATTAAGTGCCCGGTGATAGCACTTTAATGTGACGCGGTTCTATGTTGGTGGGCCTGATATATGTAAGGGCTGATCGATAAGTCCGTTTGCCGCTCAGGCCTTGAGCGTCTCGCTGCTCAGGCTCAGTTCAAGGCGATGCTGCTCGCCCGGCGCCAGCAGCCGCACATCCTCCAGCACATTGGCGTGCTCGATACAGAGCATGCCCTGCCAGGCGTCGCGGGCGAATTGCGACAGGCGCTGGCTCTTGTCGATCCAGGGGTTCCACAGCACCGCCGAGCGTGTGCCGCTGCTGTGCAGGCGGATGCGTCGCTGCCAGGCCGGGTCGAGAATCTCGAGGTGCGCCGGGGTATCCAGGTAGATGCGATCCGTCTCACCGACGAAGCTCAGTTCGCCCTGCTGCTGCAGGCGTTGCCAGTCCTGCAGGGTGTCGACATAGGGGCAGCCGTCGAGGCCCGCGACCCGTACCTGATGGATATCGCTGACGGCGAAGTAGCTGTGCAGCGCCTGGCTGATGGCCAGGGGGGCACTGTCCAGATTGTGGCTGTCGAGGCTCAGGTGCAGCTGCTGATCCAGACGGATGCTCAGGCGCAGCTCCGCAGCATGGGGCCAGCCGGGCAGCGGTTGGGCCCGCGTGTCGAAGGCGAAGGTCAGGCTGACTGCGCCGTTCTGGTTGTCGATACCCAGCAGCTGCCAGTCCAGGTCCCGTACCAGGCCATGGAAGGGCACCAGACTGCCGCCGCTGTACTGCTGCTGCACGGCGGGTGGATTGCGCCGCAGGTCGCCGAACCAGGGCCAGCAGATCGGCACCCCGCCGCGCACGCCCTGGCCGCGTTGGTAGGCGGCCTGGGGGCTGAGCCAGATCAATGGGCGCTCGCCGTCACGCTGATAGCTGAGAATCTGCGCGCCCTGCTGGGCCACGAGCAGCTCGGCCTCGGCCGTGCGCACCCGCCAGCAGGTCAGTTGGTCGAGTTCCAGCCGCTCTACCTGGGGCTGTTGCATGGCTGCGCTCCTTATCGGGTCATTTCCATAAAGTGTGAACTGCCATCCCGACAAAGGCCAGGTGTCATGACCTGGCGCATTGTTGTGTGGGTGGCGCTGTCCTAGTCTGAAAGCGAGTCGAGGAGGGCGGGATGAACAAAGGCTGGATGGCTTTACCTCTGTTGCTGACCCTGGGCGCTGCCTTGTGGTGGTGGAATCGGCCGCAGCCGCTTGAGGTGGTTCTGCTCGCTGTCGAGCGCGGGGCGGTGGATAGCCTGGTGGCCAATACCCGGGCCGGTACGCTCAAGGCCTGCCGGCGCACTCACTTGTCGTTCAGCCAGGGCGGTCGGGTGGAGCAGCGTCTGGTGGAAGAGGGGCAGCGGGTGGCGGCCGGTGAGGTGTTGATGCGCCTGCGCCAGGATGAACTGCAGGCCCGGGTCGAGGAGGTGCAGGCGCGCCTCCAGGGCCTGGCCAATCAGCGTGAGCAGCGCTGCCTGCAGGCCGATCTGGAGCAGCGCGATCATCAGCGTCTGGCCAGCCTGCAGGCGCGCCAGCTGGTGGCCGAGGATCGGGTCGATCAGAGTGCCACTCGCGCCCGTCTGGCCAGGCTGGCCTGCAGCGCCAGTGCCACGGCTCTGCGTGAAGCCGAGGCCAGC
>JBFHPI010000399.1:0-3278 GCA_041592855.1 Pseudomonas sp. | reverse complement strand
TCCAGATCATCACCGCGGCCTTCCATCCGGTGTCCAGCCAGATTCTGCGCGCCGTGCATGTGGGCTTTTTGCTGCTGGTGGTGTTTCTCTGCTTTCCGTCCCATGGTAAGGGCCAGCCCTGGCAGCCCCTGGCCTGGCTACTGGGCCTGGCCGGCATGGCCACGGCAGCGTACCAGTGGTATTTCGAGGCGGACCTGATCCAGCGTTCCGGCGATCTGACCCAGGCCGATATGGCCATCGGCCTGGTGCTGATCGTGCTGGTATTCGAAGCGGCGCGGCGGGTCATGGGCATCGCCCTGCCGCTGATCTGCGCGCTGTTTCTCGCCTACGGCCTGTTCGGCCAGTACCTGCCGGGCGATCTGATGCACCGTGGCTATGCCCTGGACCAGATCGTCAACCAGCTGGCCTTCGGCACCGAGGGCCTGTACGGCACGCCGACCTATGTCTCGGCCACCTATATCTTCCTGTTTATCCTGTTCGGTGCCTTTCTCGAACAGGCGGGCATGATCAAGCTGTTCACCGACTTCGCCATGGGTCTGTTTGGCCACAAGCTCGGCGGCCCGGCCAAGGTCTCGGTGGTGTCCTCGGCGCTGATGGGCACCATTACCGGCTCCGGCGTGGCCAATGTGGTCACCACCGGCCAGTTCACCATTCCGCTGATGAAGCGCTTCGGCTACAAGCCGGCGTTTGCCGGCGGCGTGGAAGCCACCTCGTCCATGGGCAGCCAGATCATGCCGCCGATCATGGGCGCGGTGGCCTTTATCATGGCCGAGACCATCAATGTGCCCTTCTTCGAAGTGGCCAAGGCGGCCTTGCTGCCGGCGCTGCTGTACTTCGGCTCGGTGTTCTGGATGGTTCACCTGGAAGCCAAGCGCGCCAACCTGCAGGGCCTGCCGAAAGACCAGTGCCCCAACCCCTGGGCCGCTGTCAGGCAGCGTTGGTACCTGCTGATCCCGCTGTTTATCCTGATCTACCTGCTGTTCTCCGGGCGTACCCCGTTGTTCTCCGGCATGGTCGGCCTGGCCCTGACCGCCATCGTCATCCTCGGCTCGGCGATCATCCTGCGGGTGTCGTCCACGGCGATGCGCTTCGCCTTCTGGATCGCCCTGGGGGTGCTCTGCGCCGGTTTCTTTCAGCTCGGTATCGGCGTGGTCTTCGCCGTGGTGGGGCTGCTGGTGGCCGCGTGCTGGTTTATCAAGGGTGGCCGCGACACCCTGACCATCTGCCTGCATGCGTTGGTGGAGGGGGCACGGCATGCCGTGCCGGTGGGCATCGCCTGCGCCCTGGTCGGGGTGATTATCGGTGTGGTGTCGCTGACCGGGGTGGCCTCGACCTTTGCCGGCTATATCCTCGCCATCGGCCAGGACAACCTGTTCCTCTCGCTGGTGCTGACCATGCTCACCTGCCTGGTGCTGGGCATGGGTATCCCGACCATTCCCAACTACATCATTACCAGCTCGATTGCAGCTCCCGCCCTGCTGGAACTGGGCGTGCCGCTGATCGTCTCGCATATGTTCGTCTTCTACTTCGGCATCATGGCCGACCTTACCCCGCCGGTGGCCCTGGCCTGCTTTGCCGCCGCGCCGATTGCCAAGGAGAAGGGTCTGAAGATCAGCCTGTGGGCGGTCCGCATCGCCATCGCCGGCTTTATCGTGCCCTTTATGGCGGTGTACGACCCGGCGCTGATGCTGCAGGGCGACAGCCTGCTGGCCACTTTCTATGTGCTGGGCAAGGCGGCCCTGGCGGTGGGCATCTGGGGGGTGGTGTTCACCGGCTTTTTGCAGCGTCCGCTGAGCGGGTGGGAACGCGCCCTGGGCTTTGCCGCCGGCGCCAGCCTGATCCTGGCCACGCCCATGAGCGATGAAATCGGCTTCGCTCTGGCGGCGCTGTTTATTGCCCAGCACCTCTGGCGCGCGCGTCGCGCCCAGGTGGCAACGGCGTGATCGGTCTGTGTCTGGGGCTGGCCGGGGCGGTATGGGCGCAAGTGCCCGTGCCGGCCTTTACCCTGGCCTGGACACACACGATCGAGAAGATTCGTTGGGAAGAGGATTACCGCGTAACGCCGCAGGGGCTGCTGCTCGGCGAGGCGCGGGTCAAGGGTTCCGGGGCCGGCATGGAGATTCCACACGGCGCCGAACTGCGCGAGGGCAGCTGGCATTACCAGCGTCAGCTACCGCCCTTGCAACCCCTGCGCTTGGGGCGAACCCCCGAGGCAGGGGATTATCAACTGTGTTTCAACCAGCGTTGCCACTTACTCAGTGAATGGCTCGGCCCGCCACAAGCGAGCCAGCCGGCGTTGGAAATCTGGAGCTGTGAGCAAAGCTCCCCCGCTGCGGCGGGCCAGGACGGCGGTTAATCCCCGTCCGCTGCCAAGGCCACAAGCCCTGGTGCTGTAAGAGGAGAACCCCCATGCGGCGCAAGCCTGTGGGGGTTTTGTTCGTTATGGCTCGGCTCGTATTCTTGCCCGTAGGGTGCGCTGTGCGCACCAGCATTTTGCAACCTGGGTTGGTGCGCACGGCGCACCCTACAATTCCGATGACAGCCCAACCAGTAGTGGCTCGTCCCACAAGCAGGATGTTATGAGCACCATTACCTATTACCTGGAAATGCAGCACCCCGAGCAGATTCGCGGCAAGGCGTTGCCGGCGGATTTGAGCCTTGTCGAGTGCGTGCATAAGCAGTTTCAGCTCAACCGCTTTCTCTACCAGTTGGTGGGCGAGCCCTGGCAATGGACGGAGAAGCTGAACTGGAGCGAGGCGCAGTGGCGCCAGCTGATCGAGCAACCCGGTCACCGTACCTGGGTGGCCTATCACCAGGGCGCCATCGCCGGTTATTACGAGCTGCTGCGCGATGGCGAAGGCGCGGTGGAAATTCTCTATTTCGGCCTGGCCGAGGCCTTCTTCGGCCAGGGTTTTGGCGGCCCGCTGCTGACCCACGCGCTGCAATCCGCCTGGGCCTGGCCCGGCACCACGCGGGTCTGGGTACACACCTGCAGCCTGGATCACCCCAGTGCCCTGGCCAACTATCAGGCCCGTGGTCTGCGCATCTACCGTAAGGAAGTGACGCCGGCCGGGCCCTGAACCCTGGTCTACCCTTGCAGGGTCACTTATTGCCGGAGCCTTGCCATGCGTCTTTTACGCTTTAATTGCCTGTTTCTGGGCCTTTGCCTCGTGCCAAGCCTGGCCAGTGCGGTCGATCTGCAGCCGGGCCTGTGGGAGATCAGCTCGCAGCAGATGCAGGTCGATGGCCAGGCCATGCCGGGGATGCAGCAGATGATG
>JBFHPI010000398.1:0-3283 GCA_041592855.1 Pseudomonas sp. | reverse complement strand
GGCGAGGAAGCGCAGTGTACTGGTGTACATGAGCATTACTCACTTCGTTCGCCCCTTCGGGGCCGCACTAAAGTGCGTTAGCCGCAAGCGGCTTTCCGAGCCTGCTTTCAACGCAGTAGGGCCGATGCGCAGCAGATCGTCACAATCCTTTAGCGGTCGTTTAGGGCAAAGGCGGTCAGGGTAAAGGTCGCGATACCCATATCCTGCAGCTTCTGCGAGCCACCCAGTTCAGGCAGGTCGATAATCGCCGCGGCTTCGAAGATATGCGCGCCCATGCGCCGTACCAGCTGTGCTGCGGCGACCAGGGTGCCACCCGTGGCGATCAGGTCATCGAAGATCAGCACCGAGTCGCCTTCGCACAGGCTGTCGGCATGCACCTCCAGATGGGCTTCGCCGTACTCGGTCTGGTAGGCGGCGCTGAGCACATCGGCGGGCAGCTTGCCCTGCTTGCGGAACAGGATCAGCGGCCTGTTCAGTTCATAGGCGATGATCGAACCGATCAGAAAACCCCGGGCATCCATGGCACCGATATGGCTGAACTCGGCTTCGACGTAGCGCTGGATAAAGCTGTCGGCCACCATGCGCAGGGCGCGGGGCGACTGGAACAGCGGGGTAATGTCGCGAAACACCACGCCGGGCTTGGGAAAGTCCGGCACCGGGCGGATCAGGGTCTTGATGCTGAATTCGTCGAAAATCATCGCGTGTCTTCCTCGGCGTTCAGGCCGCTCAGCCGTCGAGGTTGCCACCGGCCAGGGCGCACAGCTCGATGGGGTCGAGAATGTGCACTTCCTTGCCTTCGGCTTCGAGCAGCTGGTTCTGTTGGAAGCGGGTAAATACCCGGGATACGGTTTCCACCGCAAGGCCCAAATAGTTACCAATTTCGTTGCGTGACATGGACAGGCGGAACTGGTTGGCGGAGAAACCTCGGGCACGGAAGCGTGCCGACAGGTTGACCAGGAAGGTGGCGATGCGCTCGTCAGCGGTTTTCTTCGACAGCAACAGCATCATCTGCTGATCGTCGCGGATTTCCCGGCTCATGATGCGCATCAGCTGGCGACGCAGCTGCGGCAACTGTACCGACAACTCGTCCAGGCGCTCGAAGGGAATCTCGCAGACCGAGGTGGTTTCCAGGGCCACGGCCGATACCGGGTAGATCTCGCTGTCCATGCCGGACAGGCCGACCAGCTCGCTGGGCAGGTGGAAACCGGTGATCTGCTCATCGCCACTGTCACTGAGACTGAAGGTCTTCAGGGCGCCGGAGCGCACGGCGAACACCGAGTTGAAGGCATCGCCCTGGCGGAACAGAAACTCGCCCTTTTTCAGCGGGCGACCGCGCTTGACGATCTCATCCAGGGCATCCATGTCCTCCATATTGAGGGAAAGCGGCAGGCACAGACTGGCCAGGCTGCAATCCTTGCAATGGGCTTGGTGGGGGCTGTGCAACTTGATGCTCTCGGACATTGGTGGCGTTCCCTTGGCTTTACACGCAATGGGCATAAGCCTACAGCAGGGAGGGCTACTCAGCCAGTCGAGGACGCTGCGACTAAAGGCTCAAGTGAGCCTGTTAGAGCTCTATAAGGGCTGTTGATGGGCTGCTAAAAGTGGACAAGCAGGTCAACTGTGACAGTTGGCGCTGCGACGCAGGGCCGCAGCGCCTGTTTCAGATGACCCGGGAGAAACGCTGGCGGCTCTGCTCGTTCAGATAGTGGTCGAACAGCATGCACAGCGAGCGTACCAGCAGGCGCCCGGCCGGGCGGACTTCGATGCCCTGGGCGTCCAGCTGGATCAGGCCGTCCTGGGCCATCTGCTGCAGCTGCGGCCAGATTTCGGCGAAGTAGCTGCGAAAATCGATGGCGTAGGCCTGCTCGATCTCCGCGAAGCTCAGGCGGAAGTGACAGATCAGCTGCTGGATAACGGCCCGGCGCAGGCGGTCGTCGGCATTGCAGTGCAGGCCACGCAGGGTGGCCAGTTGGCCGTCCGCCAGGCTTTGCTGGTAGAGGTTGATATCGGCGCTGTTCTGGCAATAGAGGTCGCCGATCTGGCTGATGGCCGATACCCCCAGGCCAATCAGGTCGCAGTGACCGTGGGTGGTGTAGCCCTGGAAGTTGCGCTGCAGGCTGCCGTCTTCCTGGGCGCTGGCCAGCTCGTCATCGGGCAGGGCGAAGTGGTCCATGCCGATATAGCGGTAGCCGGCGGCCGCCAGTTGCTCGATGCTGGCCTGGAGCATGGCCAGCTTGTCGCCGGGGCTGGGCAGGTCGCTGGTGTTGATGCGCCGCTGCGGCATAAAGCGCTCGGGCAGGTGGGCATAGTTGAACAGCGACAGGCGATCGGGCTGCAGGGCGATGACTTCCGCCACGGTACGGGCGAAGCGCTCCGGGGTCTGCAGCGGCAAGCCATAGATCAGGTCGATGTTCACCGAACGGAACTGCAGGGTGCGCGCCGCTTCGACGATGGCGCGGGTTTCTTCAAGGGTCTGCAGGCGGTTGACCGCACGCTGCACCGCCGGGTCCAGATCCTGCACGCCGAGGCTGACGCGGTTGAAGCCCAGTTCGCGGAGCAGGCCCATGGTCGACCAGTCGGCCTCGCGCGGGTCGATCTCGATGCTGTAGTCGCCGCTATCGTCGTCCAGCAGGTTGAAGTGCTGGCGCAGGTGGCTCATCAGCCCGCGCAGTTCGTCATGGCTGAGAAAGGTCGGGGTGCCGCCGCCGAAGTGCAGTTGCTCGACCACCTGGTTGCGATCCAAGTGACGGCCGATGATCTCGACTTCCCGCTGCAGTTTTTCCAGATAGGGCAGGGCGCGGCCGCGATCCTTGGTGATCACCTTGTTGCAGGCGCAGTAGTAGCAGATATGGGCGCAGAAGGGCACGTGCACATAGAGCGATAGCGGGCGCTTTTCCTTGGCGCTGTCGCGCAGGGCGTGCAGCAGGTCGAACTGGCCGATGCCATCGTGGAATTGCACCGCAGTGGGGTAGGAGGTGTAACGAGGGCCGGCCTGATCGTAGCGGCGTATCAGGCTGGTATCCCATTGGATGGCGTCGAGCATGGGCGCGGTCCCGGTTTGGCTTGCAGTACCGGGGAGTCTACGAGCGACGCAGGCAGGATGCCTTGACCTGTATCAAGCACTAGCCAGTAGGCACCAGCTGGCGGCGTTCCGGCGATCCTGTCGCCCGCAAGCTGGCTCCTACAGATAATTGCTTCAGTGCCCCATCAGCCAGTGCTGGTGCGGGCCGGGCAAAGTCCACAGGCCGAACAGCATGACCAGGATGCCGCCGGCCACACGGAT
>JBFHPI010000397.1:0-3296 GCA_041592855.1 Pseudomonas sp. | reverse complement strand
CGTGAGCGATAAGACAACGCCGCCGGGCTATGGGCAGGCCACTGGCGGTCGAAGTCGGCGAGAAAGGCCGCGTGGTCGTAGGTCAAGGGTAGTGCTTCGATATACAGGCCGTCGCGCTGACAGCGATACAGCGCTGCGGGGTGGGGTGTGGTGGCGATACGGCTGAGCAGGCCATAGCGGCCACCGGCAAAGTTGGGCATGCCGGCCGCGCCGTTATTGATCAGCGCGCCATGCTCAAGGTTCAGGGCCACCGCCGAGCAGGTGTGACTGGTGGCCAGCACCTGCACACTCTGTGTGGCAAACCAGCTCTCCAGTTGCTGCTGACGTGCTTGCTCGCTGAGCGATTCCCGCGAGCAGCCCCAGCCGGCCAGGGACTGTTCATCGCCATGGCTGATCGCCACGCGCTGTCCGGCCACGCTAACCAGTGCGGTACTCGGTCGCGCCGAAAGGCGTTCGGCCATGCCCGTCAAGCCCTGCACGGTTCTGCTCAATTCTTGCTGGATGGCATTGGAGCGCTCGACCACTGCCTCGTCCACCGTCAGCGGGTAGGCACAGCCGCAGCCGGCGCCGCTGTCAGCCGCACGGCCCAGCTCGGTTTCGACATTGCCGCGCAGGGCCAGATGGGCGGCGAGACCCTGCTCGATCTGCTGGAAAATCTCCGGGTCGCGGTCGAACCAGTGGGCGTCGCCGTTAAAAATCACCCGCGCCTTGGGCTCGGCGGCCAGGCGCCGCTGCACGGCCGCCAGGGCCTGGCGATTGCCGTACAGGCCGCCGACCACATAGAGGCTGTCGCAGTCGAATAGCGGCTCGCCGCTAAAGGCATTTGCGGCCAAGCGGTAGTCCAGCGGGCAGTCGCGGCCAGGGCGCATCAGGATTTAGCCCCCAGGCCACGAGAGGTAGGCTGCGCTATGCGCAGCAATTGCGCAGGCAGATGCCTGGTGCGCACAGCGCACCCTACGAAGCCAAGCAGCATCAGGCTGCCCTCCGTAGCCAGCCTGGGAGCAAATAACCCAGCACACACAGTCCCAGGCCGTAGAGGTTGGTGCCGAGCAGCAGCGCGTATTTGCCGTCGCCTATGGCCCAGCTCTGCGGAATCCAGCCCAGGGTCAGGGCCACGCCCAGGCCCAGGCCGGTCCAGAAGCTCAGGTGAAAGCCCAGGCGGGTGGGCGTGGTCAGGCCATGCAGGACAAATACCGGGGCCAGGCCGATGACCATGGTGCCGCTGATGGTGGTGGCCTTGAGAATATCGGTGCCGGCGATCATCGGCAGGTTGCCGAGCAGGGCGAACACCACCATCACCGCCATGCCGACGCCAATGGCCTTCTGCCCGAGGTCGTGGCCGGCCAGTTTCGGCAGCTCGCGTCCGGCCAGCTTGGCCAGGCTGGAGAAGGTCGAATCCAGGGTCGAGCCGGCGGCCGACACCATCACCACGGTCATCACCAGCAGCGCGCCGATGCCCAGGCTTTTGGCCAGGGCGGCGGGTACGTTATCCGAGGCGACAATACCACCGAGCTGGGCGTGCACACCGATCAGGCTGAAGGCCAGGATGGCGATAAAACCGAGAATGCCGGCAATCAGAAAGGAGCGGCGCATGGCCTTTTCCTCGCTGATAAAGCCGCGGTCGGTCAGCACCGGGTCGTGGAAGCCGTAGCTGAAGGCCTGCAGGCCGGCGACCAGAAGCAGGTCGACCCCGGCATTCAGCGCCCAGTGGCTGGTGCTGGCCAGCTCACGGGGGGAATGCTGCGGCAGCACCAGGCCGAGCACCCAGACCAGGGCGATGACAAAGATGGCCGCCTGCGCCGCGTCGGTGAGGATCGAGCTGCGCAGGCCGCCACGCAGGCTGTAGGCCAGAGTGACGGCGGTAAACAGCAGGGCCGAGGCGATAAATTCGACGCTGCCAGAGTCGCCGTAATAGCCGCCGACCACTGCGGTGTTGCTCCACACCTCGTTGAACAGGCGGATCAGAATGGCGGCGGAGAACGCCAGCGCCGCGCCCCGGCCGTAGTGGCTGCTGAGGAAGCTGACCAGGCCGGTGGCCGCATAACGCCGGCGCAGACGGTAGATGACGAAGCCGGTCAGCGGAATCGACAGCCAGTACATGGCGTAGGCCAGGCCGCCGATCAGACCGTAGGTGGCCCCAAGATTGGCGGCGTTGGTTACCGATTTGGCGAAGATCCAGCTGATAAAGATGCTCGAGGTGATCAGCCAGGGGCTGGCGCTGCGGCCGCGGCTGTCCTCGCCATTGAAGAAGCCGCCGAGGGTCACGGCGCGCGGCGCCAGGGCCAGCATCAGCGCGCCGTAGACCACGAGAAAGCCCCAGAAAAATAGCCCGGTGATGCTGGTGGGTTGCATGGACTGATCCTTGGTTGAGGGTTAGGGCGCCGGTGCAGGGTGCGCCGTGCGCACCAACCCTGGCCGGTTAATCATTTAGCGCGCCGCCGCAGCTGGAGCCCTGGCCGGCGGTGCAGGCAAAACAGTGGTCACGGGTGACGATGGGGTTGCCGCTGAGCGAGGCGTTGAGCAGGTCGCGCAGATGGGGCCGGTCGCGGCCGATCAGCTCGGGCAACTGCAGCGGCAGATCGAGCATCTGGTTGAAATCGCAGTCATACAGATAACCCTGCCAGTCGACGCTGACCAGGCTGCGGCACATCAGCGGTTCGAGGTTTTCCGCGCGGTAGCTGTCACGCAGCAGCTGCATATAGCCGTTGAACTGGCCCTTGCTGACCAGGGTGCTGCCAAAGCGGGCAATCGGCTGGTTGGTGATGCACAGCAGATGATTGAAGACGATGCCGAAGTCTTCCAGCAGATGGCGCTTGTAGTCAGCCTCCAGCGCCGCTTGCGGAGGTGGCAGGCTGGGCCCCTGGGGGTTGTACACCAGGTTGAGGATCAGGCGGCTGCCCGGCTGGCCATAACCCAGGGCATTGAGCTGCTGCAGGCCCTTGATGCTGGCATCGAACACGCCATCGCCACGCTGCTTGTCGACGTTATCGCGGGAATAGCAGGGCAAGGAGGCGGTGATTTCCACGCCATGGTCGGCGAGAAATTGCGCCAGGTCTTCATAACCCGGCTCGCTCAAGATGGTCAGGTTGCAGCGGTCGATCACCCGCAAGCCCTCGCGCCGAGCGTGGCTGACGATCTCGCGAAAGCGCGGGTGCATCTCCGGCGCGCCGCCAGTGAGGTCCAGGGTGTGCACCGGGTGGGCGTCTATCACCTGATGCAGCAGGGCCAGGCTCTCGTCGGTCATGGCCTCGGTGCGGGTCGGTCCGGCATTGACGTGGCAATGCAGGCAGCGCTGG
>JBFHPI010000396.1:0-3299 GCA_041592855.1 Pseudomonas sp. | reverse complement strand
CGGCGCTTGCGCAGCAGCTCCAGCAGGGTGCCCCAGCCGCGGCCGTCGACCTGCGGGTCGGGCTGGCTCAGGTAGCGCCCGGCGGTGTCGATCAGCACGGCGTGGTCGGCGAAATACCAGTCGGCGTAGCGGGTGCCGGACACATCCTTGGTCAGGCGCTGCTGGTCGCCGCGGTTAAGCGGGAAGTCCAGGCCGGAGAAGTCCAGCAGGCTGGTCTTGCCGCTGCCCTGGGGGCCGAGCAACAGGTACCAGGGCAGCTCGTTGCGCCACTTCTCGCTGCGGCCACGGTACAGGCTGGAGCGCTTGAGGGTGTGCAGGGCCTGCTTGAAGCGGCTGCGCAGCTCGCTCTGCTCTTCGTTGATCAGGTCTTCGCGGCGCAGGCGCTCCTGGGCGTCGGCGTCATCTTCCTCGGCCTTCTTGCGCGCGCTGGCACGCCAGCTGACAAAGACCATGGCCAGGCCCCAGCACAGAAACAGCAGGCTGATGCTCAGCAGGCGGCTGCTGGCCGATTCCCAGAATTTGTAATCGCTGACTGCCAGCAGTGGGCCGACGAACCACACCAGCAGGGCCAGGAGCAGCACCAGGCACAGGCTCCAGACCCAGGTCTTGCGGAAAAAGGCGGCTAACTTGCCGAAAAAACTCTTCATTACCGATCATCCATGCTGATACCCGCGGACGGGTCGAGTTGCTCATAGGGCTGCAGAATCGTTTCGCGCTGCTCGCCCAACACCCAGGCGAAGCCGCCATACATCACCGCCAGGCAGACCAGGGTGAACAGCGCCACCAGCCACCACGGGACGATGCGGATCAGGCGCCGGCGGGTGTCCTTGAGGCCCTGCCAGTGCGGCGAGATTTCCCGTGGCACGTCGCCGCGCATCTGGCGGATCTGCCGGTACAGGCTGTCGCGCACCGCTTCCAGTTCCAGCATGCCGCGCGGCAACACGCGGTACTTGCCCTCGAAACCGAGGGACAGGCACAGGTACATCAGCTCCAGCATGGGCAGGTGCTTGACCGGGTTGCGCGACAGGCGTTCGAGCAGCTGGAAGAACTTCTCGCCGCCAAAGGTTTCGTTGTGGAAGGAGGACAGCAGGCTGATCTGCGCCCACTGGCTTTCATTGCCCCAGGGCGTGGTGACCACCGCCTCGTCGACCACGGTACAGAGCACATAGCGGGCGGCCATCACCTGGCTGCTTTCGGCGCCGTCATGCAGGGCACGGTGCTCGAACAGCTTGATGGCGCTGGACAGGCGCTGATTGAGCGCCTGCATATCTTCGGCCTCGAAGCTGTGCTTGAGCCGCACCACCTCCGAGAGCAGGCTGGCGGCAGCGGCCACCAGCGGGTTGAGGCTGACATTGAAGGCCTCGGCCGGGCGCAGGCGGGCGGCGTAGATCATCCGCTCCTCCAGCTGCTCGAAACGGGGCGGGGCGCTGAAGTCGGTCAGCGGGCTGTGTTCGGCGGCGTCGCCGCGACGGTTGAGGATGACGGTCTTGTCGTCCTGGCCGTATTCCATTTCCTTGGTGCTCATCATCAGTTCCTGATCGCCCAGAATTTCAGCTCAAGCCCGGAGAACTCCCCGGACACGTGGAAGGCGAAGCCGCCGGAGCGCTCCAGTTGCGCCAGCTCCTCGGAGCTGAGTTCCAGGGCGAAGTAGGTCTTGCCCGAGTGGAAGGGGATCTGCCGCGGCGCCACCGGCAGGGGTTTGACCTTGATCCCCGGCAAATGCAGGTTGACCAGCTGGCGGATGCGCTCCACCGGGCCGACCTTGAGGTGCGCCGGCAGGCGGTTGCGCAGCTCTTCGGAGTCGCACTGGGCGCTGGCGGCGAGGACGAAGCTGGAGGTGCCGAGCAGCTTGTGGTCGTGCAGCGGCGACACCTGGATGCCGTACTGACGCTGTTGCAGCAGCAGCTCGATGGCATGCTGCTCCAGCACCATGGACAGCACCTGACGGATCGCATCCATCAGCTTGCGAAAGCTCAGGCCCTGGTCGCTGTGCAGGTAGCGGCTGTCCAGGCGCGGGCGCTTGATCTCGCTGGAGAAGGTCGACAGCTCGCCAAGCAGGCCGAGCAGCTCGCGGTAGATCTCCTCCGGGTGCACCTGCTCGATGCCCAGGTAATGGCGCAGCACCGGCTCGACGCGGTTGATCAGCTGCAGCATCATAAAGTCGCCGAACTCCGCGCCGCCCACCTTGCCGGTGGCGCGGATGCGCTCGGCGAGGATATCGCCGCGGTGGGCGAGCATGCTGATCACTTCCTTGAGGCAACTGAGCAGGTAGCCGGAAGCCTGGAAGTTGACGTAGGTGGGGATAAATTCCGGGTCGAGGCTGATCACCCCGTCCGGCGTGGTGTCCAGCACGTCGCACAGCTTGAGCTTCACATAGGCCTGGTCGCTCTGCTGTTCGCCGAGCAGCAGGCGGAAGTCCGGGCGGCCGCAGCTGACCTGGCTGGTGGCGTTGTCGCCAGCGTTGGAGTCGACCACTTCCTCGTCGAAGGCGGTGTAGCGCGCCAGCACGTCCTGCTGCTCCGGGCGGCGGCTCTCGATATGGTTGCCGGTGACCAGGGGCAGGGCCAGGTAGATCGGCGTGTTGCCGGTGTTCGGCGGCACATCCAGGGCCAGGGGTTCGCGCTCGGCGCCGATATCGAACAGGCTGCCATCGGGCAGGATGCCGCTGGCCTTGCTCAGCACCAGCTTGCCCATATTGAGGAACTGGCGGTCGATCTCCAGCTCGAAAAAGCCCCAGGCATAGCTGGACAGCTTCTGCGTGCGGATCTTCAGCTGCTGGTCGTAGTAACGGTCGTTCTGCTGGAAGTGCTGCGGGCGCAGCAGCATGCCTTCCTGCCAGACCACTTTATGCAGGGTCATGGCTCAGTCCTCATCCTGGATGGTCTGGATACCCTGGGCATCCAGGCGCAGTTCGTTGCGGTTACGCTGCTGCTCCTGCAGGGGGATGACCAGACGCCAGTGGCTTTCCGGTAGGTCGCGGTAAGCCGCCAGCACACCGACATAGCGGCTGCCCGGCTGCACCGAGAGTTTCAGCTCGCGGGTTTCGCCGGGGCGCAGCTCCAGCTCTTCCTGCACCACCATATCCGGGGCCAGGGCTTCCTTGGGACGCTGGTAGAGGCTGAAGAAATCGGCATTCTCGAAGGCCACCGGGTGCTTGAGTTCGATCAGGCGCAGCACGATGGGCGAGGGCCGGCCGTGCAGATCCGGGTTGAGTTCATGGCTGCCGTTGAGGGTCAGATCCAGTTTGGTCATTTCCGAATAGGGCGACAGTGCCGCGCAGCCGGTCAGCCCGAGAACGG
>JBFHPI010000395.1:0-3316 GCA_041592855.1 Pseudomonas sp. | reverse complement strand
CCAGCTGTCGCAGGCGATCATGCCTGGGCCCAGTTCGCCGCAGAGGGCGCGTTCGAGAAAGCGCCGCACCAGGTCCAGACCCTTGGCCTGCCGCAGAAAGCAGCGCTCCAGTGCGGGCAGTGCCCACACCTGGTGGCTCCGTGCGGGTAACGCCTGCAGCCAGGACTGGTCAGCCGCGAGGATCTGCGAGGCCCCTGGCGGCACCAGTTCCAAAGCCCCATGCCGGGCCGCCCAGTCCTGAACCATGGCCGCATGATCACAATAGGGCTGGCCAACCAGAAAGCGGATGGGGCAGTCTGTGCGGGCCAGCGCATCCGGATCAAAAGCATGACGCGCCCCCCCTTGGGAGGCGATTTCGTCAAATGCTTGCGTCAATGCCTGCGCCGGCGATGACCAATCGATCGGCGGCACCAGGTTGGCAAGACGCATGCCGGGTAACGCGCGCAAGTCCGCCTCGGCGCGGGCGACCGTGACCTCCTTTTCCTCGCGGGAAAACAGGCGATAGAGCGAGGTCCAGCGGTTCTTCAGCGAGTCGGCGCGGTCGACCGACGGCACCTCATAGTCATCCACAGGAACCAGGCGCCAGGGTGCGGGCATCCGCTCAACCTGGCGCATCGCGGCAGCCTTGGCGGCCTGGTCGGAGTCGGCGCAACGGCCTCTGCTCATGCTCAAGCCAACGCCTCGACTCGATGACTGTTGCTGTGGCTGAGGTTGGCGCGAACCTTGTGAGACCGCCCAGGGCGCTCACCCAAGGCCATACCCAGGCCCTTCCCCGCCAGTATCAGCCGGGCGCGGCGCATATCGCGGATTGCCTGGGCAACTCTGTGAACAGATACGTGAAATCCTGCGTTTGGCATATGGCGACTCGTTATAAGCTGGTTTATCGCAACTCAGACTAGCAGCGCACTGCAGGCCGCATGATTTTTTCTGCAGCGACCAGGGCTGCCCCCTTGCTCAAGCACAAGGATGCTGAGGGGCAGTATCGCGCCGATCCTGCCCCCAACGCCCCTGAACGACGTGCATACTTTAGACCGATGCATTTCGCCGGGAGTTAATGGTTTTGACCAGGATGACGATAGCCAAGCGACTGTTTGCGGTCTTTGCCGTGCTGGCATTCGTCAGCGCCATCTGGTTGTGGTTTGTCCTGCTCAGCCCCTGGGGCTTTAGCTTGCCCGCAGGGAGCGCAATGCCCCATGCAGAGGCGCCGCACAGGGTGTTTGTATACGGCACATTGCGTTGGCGCCCGGTCCGCTGGGCGGTGCTGGGCCAGGACGTCCCTGTGGAGTTGTCCAGCTTGCCGGGCTACCGCAAACAAGGCCTGGATGTTCAGCCCAGCAGCGGCGATGTGGTGCAGGGCGAAGTCTTGGTGGTCGATACGCAGGCGCTGCGCCGGCTCGACCGCTACGAGCGACTTGGCGTGCGTTACGAGCGCGTCGCCAAGACCCTGTCGGACGGTTCGCGGGCCTGGGTGTATCAGCGCATCGAAGGGAACTGAACCTTAACTCGGCGGTACGGACGCGGCTTTCCGGGCGCAGCGCACCAGCTCCCGAAAGAGTGCGCGCTGGCCGCTCAAATACAGCAGAAACTCCGGGTGCCACTGGACTCCAACGAGGTATTCGGCAGCCGGGGCTTCGATCGCCTGAACGATGCCGTCGAGGTCACGTGCGGTCACCACCAGCCCCTCACCGAGCCGGTCAATGCCCTGATTGTGCAAGCTGTTGATCCTTAAGCGGCGACGCCCCAGCAGGGCCGCGAGCTTGCTCTGCGGCGCCTGCGGCCTGTCGGCGTCAACCAGGCACAGGGTTTTCAGCGGCAGCACGGTCCAGCGGTTGGACGTTCTTCGCCGCCGGCTGCGCAACTCCTGATACAGGGATCCCCCTCGGCAGATGTTGAGCAACTGGGCGCCCCGGCAGATGCCGAGCAGGGGCAGCCCACGCTGCAGCGCGTAGTTGATGATGGCGGACTCGAACGCATCACGGGCGCTGTCATAGTTGGGCTCTATTTCGGGCTCTGCGGCATACAGGACCGGCTCGACATCGTGGCCACCGGTGACGACCACGGCATCATAGGCATGTTGCCGTTCGGCATCGGAGGGGCGCAACTGCAGGGGACGGCCACCGTACAACCAGATTGCCGCAGCCACCAATGTACGCGGCCCCAGGGCTCCACGCTCTGGCCCGGTGATGGCAATCAGCGGCCGAGCCATTCACGCTCCAGGGTTTTGGCCCAGTCCCCCAGTAGTCGCTGCAACGGGCTGTCGAGATAGGCCGCGTAGGCGGCACAGCAAGCCTGCAGCCGAGCCTCGTCGGCGGCCAGCCGCTCGACCTCGACCCAATCGTTCCAGGCCAGGTAGAGCCCCCAGTGCGGCTGGTGGATTTCGCAGTCGGGTAGGCGGTAATGGAAGGTGGGCCGCGCCTTGATCAGTCCATCATCGGCCTTCGCCCGAACCCGGTCCTCATCCAGGTAGGCGAACAGCGGCAGCATGTCCAGGGCGCGATTGCGGGTCGGGTTGTGGACCAGATAGTCGTCGATCAGCCCGGCCAGATCCGGCCAGTAGTCGGCCGCGATGAGGGTCCTCACATAGTCGCCCGGAAAGGGATTGACATAGGCGGTGACCCGTCGCGACAGATCGATGTCGGCCCGCGCGAAGAGCCAGTCGTAGAGGCAGACGAACGCCTTCAATGCCGCCGTGATCGGGCGCGGCTCAAGGCTGGGCAGCTCCGGGTTGAACTGCATGCCGAAGGCATTGATGGCGCTATCGGAGGTGCCCTTGGCGCCGGCCTCGCGCAGGTGCTCGATAAGCCCTTCGAACTGCGCCAGTCTGTCCAGCGGCAGGGGTGGGCTGATGACTTCCAGCGGCACCAGCGCTTCGGCCGCCCAGGCCAGCACGTCTTCGGCGGCGGATGCCATGTCCGCGCTGACCGAGCCTTGTTCACGCGGCTCACGGCCAAGCTTCTTCAACAGGTCGAAATCCAGCTCCACCACCCAGTCACCGGCCGGATCGCCCTTGAGGCTGCGTTCGTAGCGGCCGGCGGACTCGACCTGCAGGTCGAGAAAATCGGCCACATGGGCGGCAAGTACATCGAGTGTCAGCCCACTGATTTCGAGCTCCATACCGACGCGCCGCGGCTTGCCTTCGGCGTTTTCAAGCCAGGGCGGAGAGGCCAGATCGGGGGTTTCGTCAGTCATGCCGGGGGTTCCTCCAGATTGCATAGCACGCGATGCATATGACCGCGCCTATCGATAACAGCAAGAAACGCCGCAAATGGCCAGAAGAACTGACCAACCATGGCGCGCGCAGACGTGGACAGCGGGT
>JBFHPI010000394.1:0-3331 GCA_041592855.1 Pseudomonas sp. | reverse complement strand
TGGCGCCGCCAGGCATCCTGGCTGGTGGATATGTTCTGTGGCTATGGCGAGAAACCGGCGCGGGTGGTGCTGTTTTCCATGGCCTTTATCCTGCTGTTTGCCCTGCTCTACTTTTTTATCGGGGTCGAGCATGGCGAGCATTTGCTGGTGCTCGACCTGAGCCAGGGCTGGCGGGCCAACCTGCTGAGTATGCTCAACTGCCTGTATTTCAGCGTAGTCACCTTCACCACCCTGGGTTACGGCGACATGGTGCCGGTGGGTGCAGCCCGCGCGCTGGCGGCCTTCGAGGCCTTTACCGGGAGCTTTACCATGGCCCTGTTTGTGGTGGTGTTTGTGAAGAAGATGACCCGTTAGCGCTCGCTGCGCAGTTGGGCGATACGCGCATCCTTTTCCTGCCACAGGCGGCTGACCCAGTCCTGGACGAACTGACGAAACAGTGCATCGTTTTCGTAGTCGCCCTGCCACAGTGCCGGGTCCAGCTCGCGGGTCTGGATATCGACGATGACCCGCGGCACCTGGCCGCTGATCAACTCCCAGAAACCGGGAATAGTCTCGCTCGGATAGACCAGGGTGACGTCCAGCACCTTGTCCAGCTGTTCGCCCAGAGCAGCCAGAACGAAGGCCACACCACCGGCCTTGGGCTTGAGCAGATGCTGGTAGGGCGACTGCTGCTGGGCCTGCTTGGCCGGCGTAAAGCGGGTGCCTTCCAGGTAGTTGACCACGGTCACCGGCAGGTCCTTGAACTTCTCGCAGGCACGTTTGGTGATGGCCAGGTCCTGGCCCCTGAGTTCGGGATGCCGGGCCAGAAAGGCCTTGGAATAACGGCGCATAAAGGGGTAGTCCAGGGCCCAGAAGGCCAGGCCGATAAAGGGTACCCAGATCAACTGCTGCTTGAGGAAGAACTTGAAGTAGGGCGTCCTGCGATTGAAAGCCTGGATCAGCGCAGGAATGTCCACCCAGCTCTGATGGTTGCTGATCACCAGGTAGGAGGTGCTCTGGCGCAGCTCGGCATTGCCGCGAATGTCCCAGCGGGTGGGCAGCAGGCTGGCGAAGATCCGCTTGTTCAGCTCGGCCCAGGTTTCCGCCACCCACATCACCCCGCGGGAGCTGGCAGTCTTCAGCGCCTTGCCGGGAAGGATGAATTTGCCCAGGGCGATCAGCAGCAGGGGGCCGATCAGCACCAGAGTATTGAGCAGCAGCAGGGTGAGAACGCTGATAGCGGTTAGCAGGCGGCGCATGGCAACTCCTTGTGGGGCGCGGTGTGGGCGATGATAAGCAGACCAGGCGCGCGCTCCAAGCCGGCGCTGCGATAATGCTGGGGCACGGGCGGGATAGCGTCGGCACGGCTTTGATCTATGCTTGGTTAGTGTTTTTTATTCAGGCGGCTGATGGCTCACATGCTCAAATGTATTGCCGTGACTGATGTGCGGGTTGGCATGTATATCCACGAGTTCTGTGGCGCCTGGATGGACCATCCCTTCTGGAAAACCCGCTTTCTGCTGAACTCGCCAAAGGACCTGCAGCGTATCCATGCCAGCAGCATCACCGAGCTGTGGATCGACACCAGTAAGGGCTTGGATGTGGAGGCTGGCGTGGCGGCGGCCAGTACCGAAGAGGTGGCGGCCAAGGCTGAACAGGTGCTTGCGTCTGCAGAGAAGCCCTTGCCGCTGGGCGGCGTCGCACTTGAAGATGAAGTGCGCCGGGCTGCCAAGCTCTGTGCACATGCCAAGGCGGCGGTGATCGACATGTTCGGCGACGCGCGCATGGGCAAGGCCCTGCAGTTCGAACAGGCCGGAGAGCTGGTCGAGGAAATTTCCGATTCGATCATGCGTCACCCCAATGCCTTGATCAGTCTGGCCCGGCTGAAGAATGCCGATGAGTACACCTATATGCACTCGGTGGCAGTCTGCGCCCTGATGATCGCCCTGGCCCGTCAGCTCGACCTGGATGAATTGCAGGTGCGTGAGGCCGGCCTTGCCGGATTGCTCCATGATATCGGCAAGATGGCCATTCCCAGTCCGGTGCTGAACAAGCCGGGCAAACTGAGCGATGCCGAGTTCGCCGTGGTGCGCGATCACCCCCTGGCCGGATCGCAGATGCTGTTACAGAGCCAGCAGGTCAGCGCCCTGGTGCTGGATGTCTGCCTGCATCATCACGAAAAGTATGATGGTACAGGCTACCCCCATCGCCTGGCCGGCGAGCAGATCAGTCTGTTCGCGCGCATGGGCGCGCTGTGCGACGTGTATGACGCGATCACCTCCGACCGCCCCTACAAGGCCGGCTGGGGCCCTGCCGAATCAATCCGCAAGATGGCCGAGTGGAAGGGGCACTTCGACCCTCAGATGTTTCAGGCCTTCGTCAAGACAGTGGGCATCTATCCCACGGGTTCCCTGGTGCGCCTGGAGAGTGGGCGAATCGGCGTGGTCCTGGAGCAGCAGACCGGTTCCCTGTTGACGCCCAAGGTACGGGTGTTCTTCTCCGCCAAGTCGAAAACTCCCATCCCCCAGGAGGTGCTGGACCTGGCCAAACTGGCCGGACGCGAGCGCATCGTCGCCCGGGAGTCGGCCGAGGAGTGGGGCTTTCGCGATATCGACCAGTTGTGGAGTGGGCTGCCCGGATAGTCCCGCGCAGAACTCGGGCGTTGCAACTATCCTCAACGCATGATCTTGGCTAAATGCCATCAGGCGCGGTTCTTGCTTTGTGAACCGCTTTGGTGCGCTGGCGACAACAGCACACCCACTGCTTGAGGTGCGTATGACAGGTTTACTCAACCCCGGCGTGCGACTGCTGGAAGGTTTCAGCTTCGCGCGCAAGTTTCAGCTGGTATTTATCTTGTTTGCCCTGCCCCTGGGCTTTTCCCTGTGGTTGATCGGCAGTGGTTATCTGGACCGCCTGCGCAGCGTCGATCACGAACTGCAGGGCGCCGAGGCCCTGCAACTGATGGCGGGGGCGCAGCAGGTGCTGCTCGATCAGCGCACCCTGCTGGCCCGCTGGAAGGGCACCGACAACCAGGCCCAGGCCATTCTGCAACAGCGCGCCGGCCAGCTGGACGAAGCCCTGGCGCAGCTGCAGACCCCCCTTGAGGCCCGTCTGTTCAGCGACCAGGCGCGGCAGAATCTGCAAGCCCTGCAGGCCGGACGCAGCGGCCTGGGGGTGGATACGCTGGGCAAGATGGCCCTGCCCGATGCGCTGGAGCGTTACCAAACCACCCTGCTCAGCCTCATGACCTTGCGCGAGCAGGCGGCCACCGACAGCGGTCTGATACTGGACCCCAATCTCGATACCTACCTGATGATGGAGCAGCTGACCTTCACCCTGCCGCGTCTGCTTG
>JBFHPI010000393.1:0-3337 GCA_041592855.1 Pseudomonas sp. | reverse complement strand
CCGGCGCCTTCGAGCATGGCGGGCCAGAACAGGGTGTGGAAGTTGACGATGTCCTTGCCGATAAAGTGATACAGCTCGGCGCTGGAATCCTTGCCCCAGAAGGCGTCGAAATCCAGCTCGGGGGTACGCGCGCAGAGATTCTTGAAGCTGGCCATATAGCCGATTGGCGCATCCAGCCAGACGTAGAAGTACTTGCCCGGCTCATCCGGAATCTCGAAGCCGAAGTAGGGCGCATCACGGCTGATATCCCATTCCTGCAGGCCGGCATCCAGCCATTCGGCGATCTTGTTGGCCACTGCATCCTGCAGGGCGCCGCTGCGGGTCCACTGCTTGAGCATGGCCTCGAAGTCCGGCAGCTTGAAGAAGAAGTGCTTGGAGTCGCGCAGCTCCGGCACGGCACCGGAGATGGCCGAGCGTGGGTTTTTCAGCTCGGTGGGCTCGTAGGTGGCGCCGCATTTTTCGCAGTTGTCGCCGTACTGGTCCTCGGCCGCGCACTTGGGGCAGGTGCCCTTGATAAAGCGGTCGGCGAGGAACATGCCCTTCTCGGGATCGAAGTACTGGGTTACCGAGCGAGTGGCGATATGGCCCTGCTCGCGCAGGGCCAGGTAAATGGAGGAGGCCAGTTCGCGGTTCTCTTGCGAGTGAGTCGAATGATAGTTGTCGAAATTCACCAGAAAGTCGGCGAAATCGGCGGTATGTTCGGCCTGCACACTGGCGATCAGTTGCTCGGGGGTGATGCCTTCCTTCTCGGCGCGCAGCATGATGGCCGAACCATGGGCGTCGTCGGCGCAGACGTAGATGGCCTGGTTGCCGCGCAGTTTCTGGAAACGCACCCACATATCGGTCTGGATATATTCGAGCATATGACCCAGGTGGATCGAACCGTTGGCATAGGGCAGGGCGCTGGTAACGAGAATCTTGCGGGCTTGGCTCATGGGAATCGGCTGCACTGGTAACTCAGGGAAGCCGGCAACTATATAGGTGCAGCGGATATTTTTCACCCTCGCGCGGGCAATGCCTGCCGGTGCGCACCAATGCGGTTGGCCTGGGTTAATATGCCCGCCTGCTTTACTCAGCCTTTCGGAGTCGTCCATGAGTGTCGTTACCCGCACAGCGGTTGAAGCCGCCCTGTCCCAATACACCGACCCGCACCTGAATCAGGACCCGGTCAGTGCCGGTTGTCTGCGCGAGGTGGATATCCAGGGCGGTCAGGTCAGCGTGCGTCTGCAGTTGGGCTACGCCGCCGCTCTGTTCAAGAGTGGCTGGGCGCAGATGCTGCAGATGGCCCTGGAAAACCTGGATGGCGTGGAACGCGCCCAGGTGCGGGTCGATTGCGTGATTGAGGCGCACAAGGCGCAGGACCAGGTGCCGGCCCTGGCCAATGTGAAGAATGTGATCGCCGTGGCCTCGGGCAAGGGCGGTGTGGGTAAGTCCACCACCGCCGCCAACCTGGCCCTGGCCCTGGCCCGCGAAGGGGCCAGGGTCGGCATTCTCGATGCGGATATCTACGGGCCGAGCCAGGGCATTATGTTCGGGATCGCCGAAGGCACGCGGCCGCAGGTAAAGGACCAGAAGTGGTTTGTGCCCCTTGAGGCCCATGGGGTGCAGGTGATGTCCATGGCCTTTCTCGCCGACGACAACACCCCCATGGTCTGGCGAGGGCCCATGGTCAGCGGCGCGTTGCTGCAGTTGATCACCCAGACCGCCTGGAACGATCTCGATTACCTGGTGGTGGATATGCCGCCGGGCACCGGCGATATCCAGCTGACCCTGGCGCAGAAGGTGCCGGTGGCCGGTGCGCTGATCGTCACCACGCCCCAGGACCTGGCCCTGCTGGATGCCAGGAAGGGTGTGGAGATGTTCCGCAAGGTGCATATCCCGGTGCTGGGCGTGGTGGAAAACATGGCGGTGCATATCTGCAGCAACTGTGGCCATGCCGAACATCTGTTTGGCGAGGGCGGCGGCGAGAAACTGGCGGCCCAGTACGGTGTCGATCTGCTGGCCTCACTGCCGCTGTCCATGGCCATCCGCATGCAGGCCGACGGTGGCAAGCCCACGGCGATTGCCGATCCGGAAAGCCAGATCGCCATGATCTATCAGGAAATTGCCCGCAATGTGGCCGCGCGTATTGCCCAGGCCGGCACGCAACAGATGCCGAGTATCGAAGTCAGCGAGGATTAAGGAAGTAGCGCGTAGGTGCGCTGTGCGCACCAATTCGGCTGAGAAACCGCTGGTGCGCACGGCGCACCCTACGGCCAGCCTGAAGAGCGTCCATACAGGCAATAAAAAACCCGGCTTATTGACCGGGTTTCTTGAATTTGGCTCCGCGACCTGGACTCGAACCAGGGACCCAATGATTAACAGTCATTTGCTCTACCGACTGAGCTATCGCGGAACAACGGTGCGTATCCTACTGATTAAAAAGGGGAAGTCAACCCTTGTAGGCTTCCCCTTTGAATCGATTAGAGCACCTTGGCGATGGCCTGAGTCACGGCCGGCAGGTTGCGCTGGTTAAGCGCTGCGACACAGATGCGGCCAGTGCCGACGGCGTAGATGGCGAACTCGTTCTTCAGGCGTTCCACCTGCTCGGCGGAGAGGCCCGAGTAGGAGAACATGCCGCGCTGGCGGGCGACAAAGCTGAAGTCGTGGTTCGGCGCCAGTTCGGCCAGCTGGGTCACCATGGCCTGGCGCATGCCGCGGATGCGTTCGCGCATTTCGGCCAGTTCGGCTTCCCACATGGCGCGCAGCTCCGGGTTGGTCAGCACGTTGGCCACTACCTTGGCACCATGGGTGGGCGGGTTGGAGTAGTTGGTGCGAATCACCCGCTTGACCTGGGACAGCACCGCGCCGCTCTCATCCTTGGAACCAGTGACGATGGACAGGGCGCCAACCCGCTCACCGTAGAGCGAGAAGGACTTGGAGAAGGAGCTGGAGACGAAGAAGGTCAGGTCCGACTGGGCGAACAGGCGCACGGCGGCGGCGTCTTCTTCGATGCCATCGCCAAAGCCCTGGTAGGCGATATCGAGGAAAGGCACATGCTCGCGCTCACGCAGGATGTCCACCACGGCGCGCCAGTCATCCAGGCTCAGGTCGACGCCAGTGGGGTTGTGGCAGCAGGCGTGCAGCACCACGATGGAGCGCGGTGGCAGGGCTTTGAGGTCATCCAGCATACCGGCGCGATTCAGGCCGTGGCTGGCGGCGTCGTAGTAACGGTAGTTCTGCACCGGGAAACCGGCGGACTCGAACAGGGCGCGGTGGTTTTCCCAGCTCGGGTCGCTGATGGCCACGGTAGCATTCGGCAGCAGGCGCTTGAGGAAGTCGGCGCCGATCTTCAGGG
>JBFHPI010000392.1:0-3349 GCA_041592855.1 Pseudomonas sp. | reverse complement strand
GCCGCAGGCCCGGCCACATCGTGGCGCACCCTGAGTTGGCGGCACAGCCAGTAGCCCAGGGCGGCGATCAGCAGGGTCTGCAGCAGGATCGGTACGGCCAGCAGGGCGATGATCAGCGGCTGCGCGACCAGGGTCTGACCCTGGAAGGAGAACAGCATGACCAGGGTGGCCAGCAGGGCGAGGATGGAGAACGGCCCGATCCGTGTCAGCGCCGCCTGCAAGGCCGCATCGCCCCGGCGCAGCAGGCGCGCACGGATAAATTGCGCAATCGCCAGGGGGATGACGATATACATCACCACCGACAGCAGCAGGGTGGCCCAGGGCACCGGGATCGACGACACGCCCAGCAGCAGGGCGACGATGGGCGCGAAGGCGAACACCATCACCAGATCGTTGATCGCCACCTGGGTCAGGGTGAAATTGGCGTTGCCCTTACACAGGTTGCTCCAGACAAACACCATGGCCGTGCAGGGCGCCGCGCCCAGCAGAATCAGCCCGGCCACGTAGCTGTCGATCTGCTCGGCCGGCAGCCAGTCGGCGAACACATGGCGCAGAAACAGCCAGGCCATAAAGGCCATGGTAAAGGGCTTGATCAGCCAGTTCACGGTCAGGGTCACGCCCAGGCCGGCACGCTGCTGGTAGACCTCGCCGATGGCGCCGAAGTCGATCTTCATCAGCATGGGAATGATCATCACCCAGATCAGCAGGCCCACCGGGATATTCACCTGGGCGATTTCCAGCGCGCCCACGGCCTGCGCAGCCTGGGGGGCGAGCAGGCCAATGAGGGTGCCGGCGATAATGCAGAGAAACACCCAGAGCGTCAGATAGCGCTCGAATACCCCAAGCGGCGAGGCAGACTGAGGGGCGGAGGCGTCAGGGTGGTGGGTCATGCTGCAATCCTCGGTTCGAGCCGCGAGTCTATCTGGCCTGCTGTACGCGGTATTGATCTGAGGCAGGCTGAATATGCGGTTTACAAGATATATGGCTATCAATATATTCGCCAAACCGTATTTGTATGACGCCCATCGCCATGAGCCAAAAGATTCGCGTGCTGTTTCTCTGCGTGGCCAATGCCGCCCGCTCGCAGATGGCCGAAGCCCTGCTACGCCACACAGCCCCTGAGCACTACGAGGCCTTTAGCGCCGGCACCCAGCCCTCTGCAGTGGATCCTCGTGCGCGCCTGGCCCTGGAACAGCTGGGCGTGAGCTGCGAGGGCCTGCGCAGCAAGCCCCTGGAAGACTTCGACGGCCAGCAGTTCGACTCTGTGATCACGCTGTGCGACAAGTCCGCCTTCGAGTGCAGCACCTTGCCTGGCGCGGGCGAGTATATCGCCTGGGACTTCGCGGACCCGGCCAGCAGCAGTCAGCCCAATGCCTACACGCATTGCCTGCAGCAGATCCACGAGCGCATCAAAATGTTCGTGCTGGACAAGAGCAAGGTCCAGGCTCCGCTGCAGATGCTGGCGCCGGTCACCCTGTTCAAGTGCCTGGCCGACGATACTCGTGCCCGCATGACCCAGCTGATCACCCAGGAGGGCGAGCTGTGTGTGTGCGAGCTGACCGCTGCGCTGCAGGAGAGCCAGCCGAAGATATCCCGCCACCTGGCCCAGCTGCGCAGCAGTGGCCTGTTACAGGATCGCCGCGCCGGGCAGTGGGTGTACTACCGCCTGCATCCGCAGTTGCCCGCCTGGGTCAATGAGACCTTGAAACAGGTCCTCCAGGCCGATGATCCACAACTGGTCGAGGATCGCCAGCGCCTGCACGGCATGCGCGAACGCCCCGATCGTTCTGGCTTGTGCAACTGAGCCTGCCACAGTAAAGGACCCCCCATGCTCAACACCCTGGGCCTGTTTATCCTCACCGCCCTGGCCGAGATCGTCGGCTGTTACCTGCCGTATCTGTGGCTCAAGCAGGGCAAGAGCATCTGGCTGCTGGTGCCGGCCGCCGCCGCCCTGGCGCTGTTCGCCTGGTTGCTGACCTTGCACCCCACCGCTGCCGGGCGGGTGTATGCCGCCTATGGTGGGGTCTATGTGGCCACCGCCATCGTCTGGCTATGGCTGGTGGACGGCATTCGCCCCAGTCATTGGGACCTGCTGGGGGCGGCGGTGGCCACTCTGGGCATGGCGATCATTATGTTTGCGCCGCGTAGCACCTGATTACTTTCTAAAGGAGTTTACTTATGGCTATCAAGGTAGGTATCAACGGCTTTGGCCGTATCGGTCGTCTGGCCCTGCGCGCGGCCTGGGGCTGGCCGGAGCTGGAGTTTGTGCAGATCAACGACCCGGCCGGTGATGCGCCGACCCACGCCCATCTGCTCAATTTCGACTCGGTACACGGTCGTTGGCAGCATGAGGCGGGTAGCGACGGTGATTGCGTGCTGATCGACGGCAAGCGGATCAAGGTCACGGCCAACAAGGCCATCGCCGACACCGACTGGAGCGGCTGCGATCTGGTGATCGAGGCCAGCGGCAAGATAAAGACCGTCGCCCTGTTGCAAGGCTATCTGGACCAGGGCGTCAAACGCGTGGTGGTCTGCGCGCCGGTGAAGGAGCCGGGGGCGCTGAATGTGGTGATGGGCGTCAACCAGAAACTGTTCGACCCGGCGCAGCACCGCATCGTCACCGCCGCCTCCTGCACCACCAACTGCCTGGCCCCGGTGGTCAAGGTGATCCACGAGGCGCTGGGCATCCGCCACGGTTCGATCACCACCATTCACGACCTGACCAACACCCAGAGCATCCTCGATACGCCGCATAAGGACCTGCGCCGGGCGCGGGCCAGTGGCATGAGCCTGATCCCCACCAGTACCGGCTCGGCCACGGCGATTGCCGAGATCTTCCCCGAGCTGCGCGGCAGGCTGAACGGCCATGCCGTGCGCGTGCCTCTGGCCAATGCATCCTTGACCGACTGCGTATTTGAAGTGGAGCGCGCCACCACGGTGGAGGAGGTCAACCAGCTGCTCAAGGCCGCCGCCGACGGTCCGCTCAAAGGCATTCTTGGTTACGAGGAGCGGCCGCTGGTGTCCATCGACTACCGTACCGACCCGCGCTCTTCGATTATCGATGCGCTGTCGACCATGGTGGTCAACGGCACCCAGGTGAAGCTCTATGCCTGGTACGACAACGAATGGGGCTATGCCAACCGCGCGGTGGAGCTGGCGCGGCTGGTCGGCGCCGCCGATTGATCCCTAGGGTGCGCTGCGCGCACCGCATGTTGGTGCGCACGGCGCACCCTACAGTCTGGTTTGTAGGATGGGTTGAGCCTGGCGATACCCATCAAACACGCCACGCGCTACAACAGGATTTCTCCGATGCACGCCTTATCCCGCCTAGCCCCTGAAGTGCGCCAAT
>JBFHPI010000391.1:0-3355 GCA_041592855.1 Pseudomonas sp. | reverse complement strand
CAGTGCCAGGGTTTCCAGCATGGCCCGGGAATAGCGCTGCGGCCGCTCTTCCCACAGCCGGCCAACCCAGGGCGCATACTGCTCGCGCACCTGCAGGCGGAAACCGGAGGCCACCTCCTTGAGCTCGAAAGCCCGCCCCGCGCAGGAATCGCGTAGATGCTCCAGGGCCGCCTTGAATACTGCCGGCTCCGGCCGCTCGCCTTCCTCGAACAACTCGGCCAGGCGCTCCAGGGATTGTGGCTTGCCCGAGGCCAGCAGAAAGGCTTCCAGCAGGCCGGCCAGTTCACGGGGATCGTTCAGGTTCATGTCTATTCGGCTCGCGCTCGCACGTGGATGGCCCCGAAGGCCTCGTTCTGCACCAGTTCCACCAGGGATTCCTTGATCAGCTCCAGCACCGCCATAAAGGTCACCACCACCCCCAGGCGCCCTTCCTCGGCGGCAAACAGGCTGACAAAGGGCACAAAGGCGCCGCCCTTGAGCCGTTCCAGCACCTCGCTCATGCGCTCGCGGGTGGACAGCGCTTCGCGGGTGACCTGGTGGCTTTCGAACATATCGGCGCGGCGCAGCACCTCGGCCATGGACAGCAACAGCTCTTCCAGACTGACCTGGGGCAGCAGCTTGCGCGCCCGCGCCTCGGGCGCATCCAGACGCGGCACAGTGAGATCCCGGCCGACCCGACTCAGGCCGTCGATCCCTTCGGCAGCGGCCTTGTAGCGCTCGTACTCCTGCAGGCGGCGGATCAGCTCGGCGCGCGGGTCTTCTTCCTCGGCTTCGGCCTCGGCCGAGCGCGGCAGCAACATGCGCGACTTGATCTCGGCGAGCATGGCGGCCATCACCAGGTACTCGGCCGCCAGCTCCAGGCGCACCGACTGCATCAGCTCGACATAACCCATGTACTGCTTGGTGATCTCGGCCACGGGAATATCCAGCACGTCGATATTCTGCTTGCGGATCAGGTACAGCAGCAGGTCCAGCGGCCCCTCGAAGGCTTCCAGAAAGACTTCCAGGGCATCCGGCGGGATATACAGGTCCAGGGGCATTTCCGTGACGGCCTGGCCATAGACCAGGGCGAACGGCAGCTCCTGCTGGGCCTGGGCCTGGCTGTCGGGACTCTGGGGCAGGACGGGACTGGTCATGGGGCGTCTCAGCGGTAGTTCAGGCCAAGGGCCAGACGCACTTCGCTCAGGGTTTCACGCGCTTCGGAGCGGGCCCGATCAGCGCCTTCGGCGAGAATCTGCCGCACCAGATCCGGATTATCGCGGTAATCCGCTGCGCGATTCTGCAGAGGGATCAACTCCTGCTGTACGGTTTCGATCAAGGGAGCCTTGCATTCCAGGCAGCCGATCCCGGCACTGCGGCAGCCTTCCTGCACCCAGGCACAGGTCGTTGCGCTGGAGTATTGCTGGTGCAGCGACCACACCGGGCAGCGCTCCGGCTCGCCGGGATCACTTCGGTGCACCCGTGCCGGATCGGTGGGCATGCGCCGGACCTTCTCCTCCACTTCGGCAGTACTGTCGCGCAGGTAAATGGCATTGTGGTTGGATTTGGACATCTTGCTGCCATCGAGCCCCAGCAATTTGGGCGAATCACCCAGCAACGCCTGGGGCTCGGGCAGCAGCACCTTGCCGCCCCCCTCCAGATAGCCGAACAGGCGCTCACGATCGCCCAGGGTCATACTTTGCTGTTCCTTGAGCAGCGCCCTGGCAGTTTCCAGGGCAGCCACGTCACCCTGCTCCTGGTAGGCCTTGCGCAGATTGTTGTAGAGCGTGGCGGTCTTCTTGCCCAGTTTGAGGATGGCCAGCTCGGCTTTTTCCTCGAAGCCCGGTTCGCGGCCGTAGAGGTGATTGAAGCGTCGTGCCACATCGCGGGCAAACTCGATATGGGCCAGTTGATCGCTGCCCACCGGCACCACCCCGGCGCGGTAGAGCAAAATATCGGCGGCCTGCAACAGCGGATAACCGAGAAAGCCGAAAGTGCCCAGATCCTTGCCGTGCAGTTGTTCCTGCTGCTCCTTGTAGGATGGCACCCGCTCCAGCCAGCTAAGCGGGCAGATCATCGACAGCAGCAGATGCAATTTGGCGTGTTCAGGCACCTGCGACTGAATAAACAGGGTCGCCGAGCTGGGGCTGACCCCGGCCGCCAGCCAGTCCACGGCCATGTCCATGACCCGCTGGGACAGCGGCGCGACGTCATCGTAGTCGGTGGTCAGGGCATGCAGGTCGACGATGCAGAAGAAGCATTCATAGCTGTGCTGCAGCTTGACCCAGTTCTTCAGTACGCCCTGGTGATGGCCCAGATGCAGCGGGCCGGTGGGGCGCATGCCGGACAGCACGCGATGTTCGGAATCGACTAGGCTCAAAACACAATTCCAGAAAAGGACGAGGGGCGATTATAGCCAGGATCAGCCGGCATTCGTGAAAGGCGCCGGATCGCCGCAGCCGATGCGCAACACTTCGGGCTCCTCATCCAGCAGGCTGACCACGGTGGAGGCCTCCAGGCCACCAAAGCCGCCGTCGATGATCAGGTCCACTTGGTGTTCCAGCATCTGGCGCATCTCGTAGGGGTCGCTCATGGGTAACTCGTCACCCGGCAGGATCAGGCTGACGCTCATCAGCGCCTCCCCCAGTTCCTCCAGCAAGGCCAGGGTAATCGGGTGGCTGGGCACGCGCAGGCCGATGGTGCGGCGCTTGGGGTGCAGCAGCATGCGCGGCACCTCGCGGGTGGCGTTGAGGATAAAAGTGTAGGGACCGGGAGTATGGTTCTTCAGCAAGCGAAAGGCTGCGGTATCCACCTTGGCAAACAGACTGAGCTGCGACAGGTCGCTGCAGACCAGGGTGAAGTTGTGCTTGTCGTCCAGCTGGCGCAGGCGACGAATGCGCTCCACAGCGCTCTTGTCACCAATATGGCAACCCACCGCGTAGGAGGAATCGGTGGGAAAGATCACCACCCCGCCCTTGCGGATGATTTCCACCGCCTGCTTGATCAGGCGCAGCTGCGGATTTTCCGGATGAATCTGGAAGAATTGACTCACACTCGCTCCCTGCTCAGATGGCTGCAGACTGCTGGACATGTTTAAACCTGGCCCACAGGGGCGGCAGGTCCTCGGGTATAGGTCGATACATGCCCAGCTCCGACCAGTCGCCGGGGGCATGGAAATCACTGCCGGCGCTCACCAGCATGCCAAACTCGCGGGCCAGAATCGCCAGGCTGCCAACCTGCTCGGCCGGCTGCATGCCATTGACCACTTCCAGTGAATGACCGCCGGCCTGCAGGAACTCGGCCACCAGCTTGCGCCTTTTGCTACGGGTAAAGTCGTACTGCCAGGGATGCGCCAGGCTGACCCAGGCGCCGGCCT
>JBFHPI010000390.1:0-3370 GCA_041592855.1 Pseudomonas sp. | reverse complement strand
TGAAGTGACGGCCGATGAATGGTGTCCGCTGAACTGCCAGCCCGATGCGGTAAAGCCCGGGTATGCAGTCGAGGTCTTGCAAGCGGTATTTGCCCAGGACGCTATCCACTACCGGGTAGTCCCATGGAAACGCGCAGTGCTGCGCACCAAGAACGGTACCAGCGCGGCGGTCATTGGGACCGGGCAAGACTCGGCCGAGCGGGAAGGCCTGCAGATCGGCCAGGAGCCCATTGGTTATGTCACCGATTGTCTGTATGTCGCCTCAGACCACGCTGTACGCTACGAGGGTCAGGCCGATGACTTGAACCCGCTGCGACGAGTCGGCGTGGTACTGGGCTATGTGTATACCGAAGGCTTCAAGGAGTGGCTCGCCCGCCCTGAGAATAAGCCCAGGATTTTCACCGCTACGGGCGATCAGCCGGCCGCGCTCAATTTACGAAAATTCAGGGAAGGCACCCTGGATGGCGTAATTGAGACCAGCATGGTGATGGATTACCTGCTCAGCCAGGAGGGGCTTGCCGAAACCTTGGTCTCTGTGGGTTGCGATACGCCAGAGCCCGTGTACGTGGCTTTTGGCCCCAAAGGCTCCCAGGGCGACGCACGGGTTCGGCAGTTTGACCAAGGCGTGGCGGCACTGCGCAGGTCCGGAAGACTGGCGCAAATCCTGGCCAGGTATGGCCTCAAGGACTGGCAACACGAGCCTAGGGCTATCCAGCCTTCGCAACCCCTCAGCCAATAACGAGCCGAACGTCTGGCGCGGCTACCTCAGCCCCGCCACTAGCTCGAAGCTGCGCAAACGATGCTCATGCTGGTACAGATCGCCGGTGAACATCAGTTCATCGGCGTCGGTTTGCTCCAGCAATATTTCCAGACGCGCGCGCACTTTCTCCGGCCCACCGATCAGCGCCAGGCCAAGGAAGTCGCCTACCGCCTGCTGTTCATGGGGCAACCAGCGCCCGGCCATGCTTTCTACCGGCGGGCGCAGCACCAGGCTCTGCCCACGCATCAGGGCCAGCACCCGCTGAAAGGCGGTGGTGGCAAGAAACTCGGCTTCCTCGTCGCTCGGTGCGGCAATCACAGGCACTGCGACCATGGCGTAGGGCTTGTCCAGTACGGCCGAGGGCTGGAAATTGTCGCGGTAGAACCGTAGCGCCTGGTGTAGATAGCGCGGTGCGAAGTGGGCGGCGAAGGCATAGGGCAGGCCTTTTTGCGCCGCCAGTTGGGCACTGTACAGGCTGGAGCCGAGCAGCCAGATCGGCACCTGGCTGTCCATGCCGGGCATGGCGATCACCTGCTGCCCCGGTTGGCGCGGGCCAAGCAGGGCCTGCAGTTCGTCCACATCCGCCGGGAAATCATCGGCGCTGCCCAAGCGGTCACGACGCAGGGCGCGGGCGGTTTGCTGATCGCTCCCCGGCGCGCGTCCCAGGCCCAGCTCGATGCGCCCCGGATAGAGCGCGGCAAGGGTGCCGAACTGCTCGGCCACCACCAGTGGCGCATGGTTGGGCAGCATGATGCCGCCCGAACCCAGACGCAGGGTTTGCGTGCCGGCCGCCAGATACCCCAATAGCACCGCCGTGGCCGAGCTGGCGATACCTTCCATGTTGTGGTGTTCAGCCACCCAGAAGCGGGAAAACCCCAGGCGCTCGGCATGTTGGGCCAGCGCCAGGGAGCGCTGCAGCGCCGGGCCGGGGCCGGCTTCATCGTCGCGCATCGGCGCCAGATCGAGGATGGAAAGGGGAGTAGTGGCAAGCCGGCTCATACAGCCTCCTAAGGTCGTCCCTGGTTAATGGGGGCACATGAGGCAAAGACAAGGTGAAATTGGCCCAGTTTCTGCGTCCAGGGTTGGGCGCTCGAAAATGATCCACCACAAGCCTGAGCATGTCCTAAGTGCTATAGCGCACCGACAGCCGTGCCCACGGCTGCCACTGTTCTCAACCCGATACCCTGCAATTTAAAGGGTTGAAACTTGACCAGAGGTCAGTATGAGCAAACCTAGCGAACAGCGTTATCCCAGCGGGCCGGCCAAGGTCGGCGAGCAGAAGCCCGGTCGCCAGAGCGATGGCCATCCGTACTACAAAGCCACCACCATCTTGCCTCAGGATCGTGCGCAAGGTCCGAACCCGGATGCCGCCAAGGCCACTGCGGCGGATGCCGGCAAGCCAGGTCAGGAGGCAGATAAATCATGAGCATGCCCAGCAGTGGTGAGCTTAAGGGCAAGTGGAAGCAGCAGGTCGGTGCCGCCAAGATCGCGTGGGGCAAGCTGACCGAGGATGAGCTGCTCAAGTCCGAAGGCCAGCAGCAGAAACTTGCCGGTTTGCTGCAGGAGCGTTACGCCATTACCCGTGACGAGGCTGACCGGCAGATCAAGGATTTTATTCAGACGTTCAAGGACTGAACTGAGCAGTTCGCGGGCCGCTGTCGCGGCTCAGCGATTGCGCTTAGAGGGTGCAGTCTTCTGACTGCGGCCCCTGGCCAGCCACGCCTCGTAGCCGATCGGCCTGTTATGGCTCTGCATATGCGAGGGCCCTGTCACTGTCCGATTTTCGAGGTATGCCATGCACAAGCCCCATCTGCTTTTGCTTCCCGGCATGCTCAGCGATGCCCGTCTCTGGCAATACCAGGCGGCGGCTCTGGCTGAGCGGGCGCATGTCGAAGTGGCAGATCTGAGTCAGGGCGATTCCATCGCGGAGCTGGCGACCAAGGTGCTTGACCAGGCCCCGGATGAGCAGTTCGCCCTGGCCGGGCTTTCCCTGGGCGGCTATGTCGCCCTGGAAATCATGCGCCAGGCCCCAGACCGGGTACTCGGCCTGGCCTTGCTCGATACCAGTGCCCAGGCCGACAGCGCCCAAGCCCGGGAAGGGCGCCAGGCACTGATGGCCAAGGCCGAACATGACTTCCCCGGGGTGATTGCCGATCTGCTGCCCAAGTTGCTGCATGCCCGACGCCTGTCTGATGCAGGATTGGTCGAGGTGGTGACAGCCATGGCCAACAGCCTGGGGCAGGGCGCCTTTATGCGTCAGCAACGGGCCATGCTCGGCCGCATCGACAGTCGCCCGGGATTGGCCCAGATCAACTGCCCGACCCTGATACTCTGCGGGCGCGATGATGGTATTACGCCGCCACTCCTGCACCAGGAACTGACGGACGCCATCGCCGGGGCGCACTTGGTGGTGCTCGATGACTGCGCTCATCTGTCCAGCCTGGAGCAGCCGGAACGGGTTGCCCAGGCGCTGGAACTCTGGCTGCAACGCCAGGCGTAAGCCCAGGCCTGTTGCCGTTGCGCTGCAGCAGGGGCCTGCCAGGGGCCGCTGCCATTAGGTCGCGAGCCGCGTTGCTGCGGCGCGGCCGCCAACGAAACGGCTACAGAGCT
>JBFHPI010000389.1:0-3373 GCA_041592855.1 Pseudomonas sp. | reverse complement strand
GGGAGAGGGAACGCTTACTTGCTTACTTTGCCGAACAGGCGCAGACGGCTGATGCCACCATCGGGGAACACGTTGACCCGTACATGGGTGATCGGCCCCAGGGCATTGATCTGCTCGACGAACTCGTGCTCGGCGTGCATCGACAGCTTCTGGCTCGGCAGCAGTTCGCGCCAGAACAGGCTCTGGGTCTCGATCTGGGCGTCGGTGCCGCCCTTGACGAAGGCGCCCTGGATCGAGCAGCTGTCCGGGTAGTTGCCCTTGAAGTGCAGGGTGTCGACCACGATGCGCTCGATTTCGCCCGGGTGGCCCAGGGCGACAATCACCCAGTCGTTACCCGGGGTACGCCGGCGCGCGGTTTCCCAGCCATCGCCCATGTTGATGCCGCGACCCGGGTTGAGGATGTTGCTCATGCGGCCGAAGTGTTCGTCCGAGCAGGCCAGGGCGCGGCCACCGTTGAGGGCGGCAGCCAGGTCGATCTGCTCGTTGTCGCCGACATTGCTCCAGTCGCGGAAGGGGATGCCGTACACGCGCAGGCGGGCCACGCCGCCATCGGGGTAGATATTGAAGCGCAGGTGGGTAAAGGCCTGGCTGTTGGCGATTTCGTGATAGTGGTGGCTATTGCCTTGCAGCTCGACCGCGCCCAGCACTTCAGTCCACTCGGTGGCGTCAGTGGGGTCGCCTTCGGCAACAAAGCAGCCTTCCAGGGACGCCGACGGCGGGAAGTTGCCGGTGAAGTGGCTGGTGTCGATATCCACGCCCTTGATTCGGCCCGGTACGCCCAGGCGGATCACTGCATGGTCGTAGCCTTCGAAGCGCTTGCGGCGCGATTCCCAGCCGTCCATCCACTTGCCGTTGTCGTCGAACACGCCCTCCTTCCACACGGCCGGGGTCGGCTGGAACAGGCGGTTGACGTCGGCGAACCAGTCGTCAGTGACGAAGATGGCCTGGGTGCCCAGGCGGGCATCGGCCAGGTTGACGTATTTTTCGAAGGGTACGGCGTAAGCTTTCATGTCGGGTCTGCCTTGATAGTGTTGGCGTTACAGGGCTTGCAAGCGGAACAGGGCGATCTTGTTGATCTCGGCCAGGGCCGTGGCGAACTCCTGCTCGGCCGAGTTGTGGATGCGCTCCTCGAAGGCCGCGAGAATCTGGTGACGGTTGCTGCCTTTGACCGCCTTGATAAAGGGGAAGCCGAACTTGGCCTTGTAGGCGTCGTTGAGTTCGGTAAAGCGGGCGAACTCCTCGGCGCTGCATTCGCTGATGCCGGCACCAGCCTGCTCGGCGGTGCTGGAGGCGGTCAGCTCGCCACGGATGGCGGCCTTGCCGGCCAGATCCGGGTGGGCGTTGATCAGCGCCAGCTGGGCTTCATGGCTGGCGGACAGGAGGATGTCGGCCATGCGCTGGTGCAGGCTGTCGATCTCGTCGAGACTGGCGTCCTGGCCCAGGTCATAGGCCTTTTCGGCCACCCAGGGGGAATGCTCGTAGATATCGGCGAAGGCGCTGACGAAGTCCTCGCGGCTCAGGCGCGACGGACTCAGGGTCTGGAAACGGCTCATGTGCGGTTCTCGCTGAAGGGGTGAGTGGCGTGCCAGTGGCGGGCGATATCGACGCGGCGGGCGCACCAGACTTTTTCGTGACCTTTGACGTACTCGATAAAGCGCGCCAGGGAGGCCAGGCGCGCCGGACGACCGAGCAGGCGGCAGTGCATGCCGATCGAGAGCATCTTCGGTGCGCCGGCCATGCCCTCGGCATAGAGCACATCGAAGGCGTCCTTGAGGTATTCGAAGAAGTCATCGCCCTTGTTGAAGCCCTGCACCTGGGTAAAGCGCATGTCGTTGGTGTCCAGGGTGTAGGGGATCACCAGATGCGGTTTGGCCACGGTGCTGGCCGGGTCCCAGTAGGGCAGGTCGTCGTCGTAGGTGTCGCTGTCGTAGAGGAAGCCGCCTTCCTCGCGCACCAGGCGCCGGGTGTTCGGGCCCAGGCGGCCGGTGTACCAGCCCAGGGGGCGCTCGCCGGTCAGTTCGGTGAGAATGCGGATGGCCTCGTGCAGGTGCTCGCGCTCCTCGGCTTCGCTCATGTTCTGGTAGTCGATCCAGCGGTAGCCGTGGCTGCAGATCTCGTGGCCGCTGGCGACCATCTGCTTGATCACCTCGGGGTGACGCTGGGCGGCCATGGCCACGGCGAAGATGGTCAGGGGAATGTCGTGCTTCTTGAACAGCTCAAGCAGGCGCCATACACCGGCGCGGCTGCCGTATTCGTAGAGCGATTCCATGCACAGGTTGCGCTGGCCCTGCAGCGGCTGGGCAGAGACCATCTCGGAGAGAAAGGCTTCGGATTCCTGGTCGCCATGCAGGATATTGCGCTCGCCGCCTTCCTCGTAGTTGAGCACGAAGGACAGGGCGATGCGGGCGTCACCCGGCCAGTGGGGGTGGGGCGGGGTGGCGCCGTAGCCGATCAGGTCGCGTGGGTAGTCGGGGCTCACTGCTGGATCTTCCTGTATGCAAATCGGTGGGCGGCGGATTGGGCAGCCGCGATGGAATTATTGTATACAAAATGAATTTGCTTTTGTAAATCTTAAATTGTGCAATCTTTCCATTACCCTGCTTCTCGGATTCTCTTCAGTTGTATCCCGCTTCCGCCTGAACGGCCTTGGCCGCTTTCCCTGGCGCATGCTCCGGTATCGATGGTGCAGGTGAGGAATGCCTGCATAATTATTGTGTACAATTTTATATAAAATTGTCTTATAAGTGCGTCATGGCATGCTATGCTCAGTCCCCATACCGGTCGCTCGATCTGTCGTGCGGCCTGCCTGTTCAACCAAACGAGAGGAGGTGTGGCATCTGCCTGGCACTGTTCAGCGTAGATGCCCTGGCGTAATGGGACGATTGACCACTCATGTTCTGGATGCCGCGCACGGCTGCCCCGGCAGTGCGCTGAAGATCGAGCTGTTTCGTGTCACGGACACGGGCCTGCAACTGCTGGGCAACGTGCTGACCAATGACGATGGGCGTTGCGATGCGCCAGTGTTGCAGGGGGTGGAATACAAGAGCGGCGTCTACCAGCTGCACTTCCATGCCGGTGACTACTACCGTGCGCGCGGTGTGCAACTGCCGGAGCCGGCCTTTCTCGATGTGGTGGTGCTGCGTTTCGGCATCGACGCCAGCCAGGAGCACTACCATGTGCCGCTGCTGATCTCCCCTTACAGCTACTCCACCTATCGCGGTAGCTGATGGGCGGCGGGCCGCATGCCCGCCGGCTAAATGCTTGTCACCCTCTGACTCTTTCAGAGTCCTTATGCCCGTCCACACTGCGGGCATTTTTTTGTCCGCAATAATCTGTTGCGTGCGGCCATTACCACCGCGCCTGAAGCCCGTAG
>JBFHPI010000388.1:0-3375 GCA_041592855.1 Pseudomonas sp. | reverse complement strand
CTAACAACCGGTATTCAAATCGCTCGCTTCGCTCACTGGGACGGGCTAAAGCCCGCCCCTTAGCCAAACGTTAGACGCATCTATCAGATACCAGTGATCAGCAAATCAAGAGCAGCAATTATTTGATTACGCTGCGCTGAGAGGTCGGCAACTTGAGTGCCGAGTTGCTTCTTAGCTATACCAGCCAGTTGCGGAGTCACCATCACGTACTGTTGGTCATTAATTTCAAACGTTGGCGTGAGGGTTCTGAGCGTTTTTCCTTTCATGGCAGTAGCCGTGTAAAGAGGTACTACAACCCTCGTACCAAGCTCAGCAATCAGGTCGCTTTGCACATCAAGCAGAAAGGGCACTGCAGCCTTTGTGGTGGCATTTGTGTTCTGGTGTACTGCGAACTGAGGCATCAGAAGCTCCGCAGGTCGTCACTGAACAGGCCGTGAGCTTCCACATGTTCGTTGTAGGCATGGATGGCTTTCCGGTTCTCGTCCAGCCATTGCTCACGCTGTTTCTTCCTCAAGGCCTCAGCCAGAGCCTGTTCTAATGTCGCGGAGAGGTTAATATCCAAATCCTTGGCTTTATTTAGCAAGTCGCTGTTAACGCTGAGGTTGGCAGCTCGCTTGGGGGCATTGGGGTTGTAGGGAGCAAGCATGGGCATTCCCTCCTGAGTCTTCATGCGCACAGGCTATGCGCATCAAGGCCTACTGTCAAAGGTGCGTCTTTCAACTGGTTCAAACCGTTCGCTCCGCTCGCTGGTGCGGGCTAAAGCCCGTCCCCTTATCTAACGAGTTATCGACCTTGTTCGCACTCTACCCCGTTGGCACGGACGAGTACGGCTTGCTCAGGCATCGACAGCTGTATGAATCATTCACCGGTAAGAAGCGTGAGCTGAACAACACCGCGCACGATGAATCGGTAAGCCACATGGCCTAACGTGGCAGGCGCTGATCAGCCCCACTGCTCGCGTGTATCTGTACCCTGGGCCAACAACACAGCGCGGTCACGGCCCTGGTGCTTGGCCTGATAGAGCAGGCGATCCACGGCTTCGAGAAAGGCCGGCGGACTGGTTTGCTGGTCGGGTATCAGGGTACCGACTCCCAGGCTCACGGTAAGCAGCGGCGCGACCTGGGACTGTGCGTGCAAAATACGCTGCTCGCGGATCAGTTGACGGCAGCGTTCGGCCACCCGAGCGGCGGCGGTGGCATCGGTTTCCGGTAACAGCAGGGCGAATTCCTCGCCACCGTAGCGCGCCACCAGGTCACGGGGTCGGGCAGCGGCAACGCTGAGGGCCTGGCCGACGTGCTTCAGGCAGTCGTCACCCTGTACATGGCCGTAATGGTCGTTGTACTGCTTGAAGTAGTCGATATCCAGCAGGATCAGCGACAGGGGCTGGCTGCTGCGCTGGGCGTTGGCCCACTCCACCTGCAGCCGGTTATCGAACATGCGGCGGTTGGCTACACCGGTAAGGCCGTCCTGGTAGGAGAACTCTTCCAGCTGCTTTTGCAATACCAGCAGCTGTTGTTCGGTCTGCTTGCGTTCACTGATGTCGAACATAAAACCGATCAGGGCTTCGACCTCGCCGGCCTCGTTGCGCAGCACATGGACCACGTCGCGAATCCACACATAGTCGCCACTCTGGGTCAGGGCGCGGTAGTCGGCCTCATGGTCGATGCCCGACTGAGATTGGCTGACACAGAAGTTGACCACCCGCTCGCGGTCTTCCGGGTGCATGCGCTCGGCCCAGTCGTTGGCACTGAGCCAGCTGGCCTGGGGCCAGCCCAGCAGGGTTTCGATCTGCGGGCCGATATAGGCAAAGGTCATGGTCGCCCAGTCGATCTTCCAGGGGATGGCTTTGGTCGACTCCAGCAGGGTCTTGTAGACCGAGCTGTCGGTGGGATTCGGGTCGCTCATGGCGTGCAGTCCAGGGAACTATGCCTGAGGTTGTAACCAAGATCGGCGGGGGCCGCAAGCCCGGAGCCGGAAAGCACAAGGGCCACGTACGTGGCCCTTGTGGGTTTACTGCGAGTTACGCTCAGGCATGTACCTGGGAGGGGTCGCGGCGGCTGTCCGGGCCGGCCATCAGGGCGGCGCCGGTGCTTTCGTCCATGGCCTGTTGCAGGGCCTTCTTGCGCTTTTCCTCGGCGCGGTGGGCGAAGAACCAGACCAGGAAGGTAGCGAAGGACACCGCCAGCAGGATCAAACTGGCCACGGCGTTGATTTCCGGTTTCACGCCCAGGCGCACGGCGGAGAACACCTCCATCGGCAGGGTGGTGGAACCGGGGCCGGAGACGAAGCTGGCCAGTACCAGATCGTCCAGGGACAGGGCGAAGGACATCATGCCGCCGGCCGCCAGGGAGGGCGCGATCATCGGGATGGTGATCAGGAAGAACACCTTCCACGGCTTGGCGCCCAGGTCCATGGCCGCCTCCTCGATGGACATGTCCAGCTCACGCAGACGCGACGACACCACCACGGCCACATAAGCCGAGCAGAAGGTGGTGTGAGCGATCCAGATGGTGACAATCCCACGCTCGGCTGGACAGCCGATCAGCTGGGCCATGGCCACGAACAGCAGCAGCAGCGACAGACCGGTGATCACCTCGGGCATGACCAGTGGCGCGGTGACCAGACCACCGAACAGGGTGCGCCCCTTGAAGCGGGTCACCCGGGTCAGCACGAAGGCGGCCATGGTACCCAGGGCCACGGCGGCGATGGCCGTGTAAGTGGCGATTTCCAGGGAGCGCATCACCGAGTTCATCAGCTGGGTGTTGTCCAGCAGGCCGACATACCACTTCAGCGACCAGCCACCCCACACCGTTACCAGCCGCGAGGCGTTGAACGAGTAGATGACCAGAATCAGCATCGGCAGGTAGATAAAGGCCAGGCCGGCCCACAGCATAAAGCTGGAGAAACTGAAACGTTTCATGGACGGCCCTCCAATTCTTTCGCTTGGTTACGGTTAAACAGAATGATGGGCACGATCAGAATCGCCAGCATGACCACGGCCAGGGCGGACGCTACCGGCCAGTCGCGGTTGTTGAAGAACTCCTGCCACAGCACCTTGCCGATCATCAGGGTTTCGGGGCCACCCAGCAGTTCGGGGATAACGAACTCACCCACCACCGGGATAAACACCAGCATGCAACCGGCGATGATGCCGTTCTTGGCCAGCGGCACGGTGATTTTCCAGAAGCTGTTGTAGCGGCTGGAACCCAGGTCGGCCGCGGCTTCCAGCAGGCTGTGGTCGTGCTTGACCAGGTTGGCGAACAGCGGCAGCACCATAAACGGCAGGTACGAGTAAACGATACCGATGTACACCGCCAGGTTGGTGTTGAGGATCTGCAGCGGTTCGCTGATCAGGCCAAGGCCCTGCAGGAAGCT
>JBFHPI010000387.1:0-3385 GCA_041592855.1 Pseudomonas sp. | reverse complement strand
CTGCCGAATGTCGGCACCACCATCTTTACCCGCATGTCGCAGCTCGCCGTGGAAACCGGCGCGCTCAACCTGTCCCAGGGCTTTCCCGATTTTGATGGCCCGCAGGCGCTGCGCGATGCCGTCGCTCGGCATATCGCCGCCGGGCATAACCAGTATGCACCGATGACCGGTTTGCCGGTCCTGCGTCAGCAGGTGGCGGACAAGGTGGCACGCTGCTATGGCCGTAGGGTCAGTGCCGATGCCGAGGTCACCATAGTGCCCGGCGCGACCCAGGGTATTTTCTGCGCGATCCAGGCGCTGATCCGCCCGGGTGATGAAGTCATCGTATTCGACCCCAGCTATGACAGCTACGAGCCTTCGGTCGAACTGGCCGGTGGGCGTTGCGTGCATGTGCCCCTGGCCTTGCCGGATTTTTCCATCGACTGGCAGCGCCTGCAGGATGCACTGAGCGACAAGACCCGCCTGATTATCCTTAACAGTCCGCATAACCCCAGTGGGGCGCTGATCGCCCGCGCCGAGCTGGATCAGCTGGCGGCGTTGATTCGTGGGCGCGATATCCATCTGCTCAGCGACGAGGTCTATGAACATCTGGTATTCGACGGCATCCAGCACGCCAGCATCCTCGCCCACGAGGAGCTGTATCAGCGTGCCTTTGTGGTCAGTTCCTTTGGCAAGACCTACCACGTCACCGGCTGGAAGACCGGCTATGTGGTGGCACCGCCGGCCCTGAGTGCCGAGCTGCGCAAGGTGCACCAATACGTCAGCTTCTGCGGCGTGACGCCGCTGCAGTGGGCCCTGGTCGACTATATGGCCGCCCATCCCGAGCATGTGGAGGCGCTGCCGGCGTTTTATCAGGCCACGCGCGATCTGTTCTGCGACCTGCTGGCCGGCTCGCGCTTTCGCTTTACCCGCGCCGCCGGTACCTATTTCCAGCTGGTTGACTATTCGGCCATTCGTCCTGAGCTGGATGATGTGGCCATGGCCGAATGGCTGACCCGCGAGCGTGGCGTGGCGGCGATTCCGGTGTCGGTGTTCTATCAGCAACCGCCACAGGATTTGCGCCTGGTGCGTTTCTGCTTTGCCAAACGCGAGGAGACGCTGCGTCAGGCAGCGGAAAAACTATGCGCGATCTAAGTCTGTTGCCCGACCTCGAACTGGCACTGATCCAGACCCGCCTGGTCTGGCAGGACCCGGCCGCCAATCGCGCTCATTTTGCCTCATCACTGGAGCAGGCAAGGGGCGCTGATCTGGTCGTGCTGCCGGAGATGTTCAGCACCGGCTTTTCCATGGACTCCGCCGCCCTGGCCGAGCCCGAGCAGGGGCCCACCAGCCAGTGGCTGCGCGCGCAGGCCCAGGCGCTGCAGACCGTGGTCACCGGCAGCCTGATAATCCAGGCCGCCGATGGCAGCTACCGCAATCGCCTGCTCTGGGCACGGCCCGATGGCTCCCTGGCTTATTACGACAAGCGCCATCTGTTTCGTATGGCCGGCGAGCACAAGCACTACAGCGCAGGTAACCAGCAGGTATTGCTGGAGGTGAAGGGCTGGCAGGTGCGCCCGCTGATCTGCTATGACCTGCGCTTCCCGGTATGGAGCCGTGATCCCCAGCACACGGATCTGCTGCTCTATATCGCCAACTGGCCCGCCGCCCGCCGCCCGCACTGGAACCGTCTGCTACCGGCGCGGGCCATCGAAAACCTCTGTTATGTGGCGGCGGTCAATCGCATCGGCGAGGACGGCAAGGGGCATGCCTACAGCGGCGACAGCCAGGTGCTGGATTTTCAGGGTGAGCCGTTGCTGGCGCCAGGGGCGGCGGATGGCGTCTTTCGCATAACCCTCAAGGCGGCGGAGCTGGCGGCCTACCGCGAGCGCTTTCCGGCCTATCTGGATGCCGACCGCTTTAGCCTGACTTAGCGACCTGTGCCGCGGCGCTGGCCTCCAGGCGCAGTTTTTCGCTGTGCAGAAAATCGCGCAGTTGCTGCAGGTCGGCCAGTTTGCGCTCCACCTCGGCCAGCTTGCGGCTGACCAGTGCCGCGCCTTGGGCGCAGTCCAGTTGCTGCTCGCGGCGTGCCTTGAGGATTTCACCGATCTCGCCAAGGGAAAAGCCCATGCTTTGCGCCTGCTGGATAAAACCCAGGTCGCTCAGGGTCTGCGGGCTGTATGCGCGGTAATTGTTGTCCCGCCTGTGGGCGCTGATCAGCCCCAGGCGTTCGTAATAGCGCAGGGTGTGGCGGCTGGCCCCGCTGCGTTTTTCCAGTTCACCTATGCGCATGCAAATCCCGCTTGACTGTAGAGTGTGCTCGATAGTTTAGCCTGCTTAGGTCATCAACGACTCAGAAGGATTGGCGATGAATCAGCCATGTTTTGTCACCGGCGGCAGCGGTTTTATCGGCCAGCATCTGCTGGCGTTGCTGACCCAGAAAGGCCACAGGGCGACGCTGCTGATGCGCCAGCCGCAGGCCTTGCCGGCCTTGCGCGTGCAGATCGAGTACTTGGGCGGTTGCGGCGAGTTGCTGACGGCGGTGGCGGGTGACCTGGGGCAACCGGGTCTGGGCCTGGATGCCGCGGCTCGGGAACAGGTGAGCCAGGCCGCTGCGGTGTTCCATCTGGGTGCCCAGTTCGCCTGGGGACTGCCTGCCGAGCAGGCGCGCCGGGTCAATGTCGAGGGCGCCTTGGCGGTGGCCGATCTGGCGGCCAGTCAGGGCAGTCGCTTGCTGCTGGTGGGCGGTTTTATGCTGGCCAACCATGGGCATCTGCAGCGCATCGGCATTGATCTGCAGCAGCCCGAACGCACTGATTGGGACAAGGTTTATCAACGCACCGGAGCATACGAGGGCAGCAAGCTGGAGGCGCATTTTCGTGTGCGCGCGCGTATGGCTGAGCTGCAGGCATCACTGACCGTGGTGCACCCGGCCACCGTCTGTGGCCATAGCCGCAGTGGGCATATTCTGCCGACGCAGCCGCTGGCCGGTCTGATCGACAACCTGGCCGCTGGCCGACTTGGGGCAATTCCGGGTTCGAGCGCCCATTGGCTACCGCTGGTCTGTGTGGATTTTCTCGCCGAGCTGATCGTGGCCGCTGCCTTTGATGAGCAGCAGGCCGGCCAGGAGATTCTCGCCCTGGATGCCGCCACCCCGAACCTGCAGGGCATGCTGCAGTTGCTGGCCGGCAGCCTGGGCGTCAGGGCGCCGAGTCGGCATCTGCCGATACCTGTATTGCGGGCGCTGCTGAAGATTCCAGGTATGCCGCGCTTGCTGCATACCGAGGTCGAGTCGCTGGACTTTATCCAGACCACCCGCTTCGATACCGCTGCCACCCAGGCATTCGCGGCGCGCCATCAGCTGGTCTGGCCAAAAATCGACCAGGCCCTGCAGGCGACTGCGCGG
>JBFHPI010000386.1:0-3400 GCA_041592855.1 Pseudomonas sp. | reverse complement strand
CATGCGGTGTTCGAACTGGCCGACAGTGGGCACCATGACCATATGGTTTGTGTCGACTCCGGTGAGGTGATCGAGTTCTTCGATGCCGAGATTGAGAAGCGGCAGAAGGAAATCGTCAAGGAGCACGGCTTTGAGCTGGTGGATCACAATCTTGTGCTCTATGTGCGCAAGAAAAGCTGATTGAAGCAGCTATAAAGAAGGCGACCTGCGGGTCGCCTTTTTATTGTCTGTGTCTCCGTGATGCGCAGCAGTTCGGGTGGCAGATCAGCGGTGCGCACAGCGCACCCTACGGATCAGGCCTGGGCGCTGCTGACCATCTTGCGGGCATGGGCCAGGGACTCCTCGGTCAGGTCGACGCCGCCGAGCATACGGGCAATTTCCTCGACCCGCTGTGGGGTTTCCAGCTTGCTCACGGCGGTACGGGTGCTGTCCTGCTCACGGATCTTGTGCACGAACAGGTGCTGATGGCCCTGGGCGGCCACTTGTGGCAAGTGGGTCACGGTCAGCACCTGGCCGCGTTCGCCCAGGCGCCGCAGCAGTTGGCCGACCACTTCGGCCGTGGGGCCGCCGATGCCCACGTCCACTTCGTCAAATACCAGGGTCGGCACCCGCGAGGTCTGCGCGGTGATCACCTGGATGGCCAGGCTGATACGCGACAGTTCGCCGCCCGAGGCGACCTTGGCCAGAGGCTTGAGGGGCTGGCCGGGGTTGGCGCTGACCAGAAATTCCAGTTGCTCCAGGCCATTGGGTTGCGGCTCCGGGTTGGAATTGGCGCGCAGTTCGATGCTGAAGCGCCCGCCCGGCATGCCCAGTAGCTGCATTTCCTGCTGCACGGCGGCGGCCAGACGCTCGGCCGCCTGGCTGCGCAGGACGCTGAGTTCGCTGGCTTTTTCCTGATAGTGGCGTGCGTAGGCCTCAAGCTCCTCGCTCAGGCGCTCGGCGGCCTGGTCGTCGGCATTCAGGCTCTCCAGTTCGTCGAACAGCTGTTGTTGCATGGCGCCCAGCTCGTTCGGCTGGATGCGGTGCTTGCGCGCCAGGGTGTAGATGGCATCCAGGCGTTCTTCCATCTGCTGCAGGCGCTCGGGGTCGGCGTCGAAGTGGTCAAGAAAGCGATTCAGCTCGCCCATCGCTTCTTCCACCTGAATCTGCGCGCTAGCCAGCAGGTTGATCGCTTCGCTCAAGGCGCCGGGCTGGCCCTGAAAGGCGCTTAAGCGGTTGAGGCTGTTGGTCAGGGCTGACAGCACGTTGCCGGCATCGCTTTCACTGCACTGGTCCAGCACCAGGCGGCAGGCGCTGAGCAGGTTTTCGGCGTTGGTCAGGTTCTTGTGTTCCTGTTCCAGCTGCTGCAGCTCATCCTCCCCCAGGGCCAGGTTGTCCAGCTCTTCGAGCTGATAACTGAGCAATTGGTGGCGGGCCCGCTGCTCGTCGCCGAGGCTGGAGACTCGCTCCAGCTCGTTGCGGGTCTGCTTCCAGCGCTGGGCGGCCAGTTGCACCTGGCGCGCCAGTTCCTGGCTGCCGGCGTATTCATCGAGCAAACGGCGGTGTGTGTCGGGCTTGAGCAGGGACTGGTGTTCGTGCTGGCTGTGGATGTCGATCAGCAGCTCACCCAGGGCCTTGAGGTCGCCCTGGGGGCAGGGCGAGCCATTGATATAGCCGCGCGAGCGGCCCTCGGCGGTGATTACCCGGCGCAGGATGCAGGGACCGTCGTTATCCAGATCGCGCTCGGCCAGCCAGGCCCGCGCTTCTGGTATGTCAGCGATGTCGAAGCTGGCGAGAATGTCTGCCTTGTCGGCGCCGGGGCGGACCACGCCGCTGTCGGCGCGATCGCCCAGACACAAGCCAAGGGCGTCGAGCATGATTGACTTGCCGGCGCCGGTTTCGCCGCTGATCACGCTCATGCCGGCGTCCAGCTCGAGATCGAGGTGTTCAACAATGGCGTAGTTGCGTACGGATAGGTGCACCAGCATGGGGAGGTCTCCCGATCTTTGATGTGGATATTTATACAGTACTCTGGTTGAGCGCTTCAAGCCTCGGGAACATGGCCCTTGAAATTCCTGCAGGCATCCCCAAATAGACCGGCAGGAGCGCAGGTCATGACCTGCGCTGGCATTTTTTCGAGGAGACCCGCATGGCTGACGAACAGACCCTGGATACGCAGATTCCCGAGGCCCCAGCAGCAGAAGCTGCGCCGAGTGATGAGCTGGCTGCCCGCGTGCAAGCGCTGGAAGAGCAGTTGGCCGCTGCGCAGGATCAGTCGCTGCGCATGGCTGCGGACCTGCAGAACGTGCGCCGTCGCGCGGAGCAGGACGTGGAGAAGGCGCACAAGTTCGCCCTGGAAAAGTTCGCCAACGACCTGCTGCCGGTGGTCGACAGCCTGGAGCGTGGCCTAGAGCTGTCGAATCCGGATGACGAGGCGATCAAGGCCGTGCGCGAAGGCATGGAGCTGACCCTCAAACTGTTCCAGGACACCCTCAAGCGGCATCAGCTGGAAGTGCTCGATCCCCATGGCGCGCCGTTCAACCCCGAGCATCACCAGGCCATGGCCATGCAGGAGAGCACCAACGTCGAGCCCAACAGCGTGCTCAAGGTGTTCCAGAAGGGTTACCTGATCAACGGTCGCCTGCTGCGTCCGGCCATGGTGGTGGTGAGCAAGGCGCCGGCAGAGGCGCCGCCTTCGATTGATGAGCAGGCTTGAAATTTTTCAGCCAGCCCCCATTAAGCAGTCAAGCGTTTTAGTGCTACCGCGACAGGCCTAGGGCGGTCGTGGAATTTTCAAGTTTCGGGAGAGTGAAGATGGGCAAAATTATCGGTATCGACCTGGGGACTACCAACTCCTGCGTCTCTATTCTGGAAAACGGCAACGTCAAGGTGATCGAGAACGCCGAAGGCGCGCGCACCACCCCTTCGATCATCGCCTACGCCAATGATGGCGAAATCCTCGTCGGTCAGTCGGCCAAGCGTCAGGCCGTGACCAACCCGCACAACACCCTGTACGCGGTGAAGCGTCTGATCGGCCGTCGTTTCGAAGAAGACGTGGTGCAGAAAGACATCCAGATGGTGCCGTACAAGATCGCCAAGGCCGACAACGGTGACGCCTGGGTGGAAGTTAACGGCCAGAAGATGGCGCCGCCGCAGATCAGCGCCGAAGTGCTGAAGAAGATGAAGAAGACCGCCGAGGACTACCTCAACGAAGAGGTGAAGGAGGCGGTGATCACGGTCCCGGCCTACTTCAACGACTCCCAGCGTCAGTCCACCAAGGACGCCGGCACCATCGCCGGCCTCGAGGTGCTGCGGCTGGTCAACGAGCCCACCGCCTCCTCGATGGCCTACGGCGAGGGCAAGGACGGGGACGAGAGCATCGTCCTGGTCTTCGACCTCGGCGGCGGGACCTTCGACGTCT
>JBFHPI010000385.1:0-3422 GCA_041592855.1 Pseudomonas sp. | reverse complement strand
TGGTCAGCGGCCCTTGAGCGACGCGCACCTTTCCTGGCCGCAGCCCTTTGCCTGTGCCGTGGGCGAGGGCGAGCGCTGCCATGGCTTTTTCTACAAACCGGCTATCGGGGATAAACCGCCGCCGCTGGTTATTTTCCTGCACGGTGGCCCGACCTCGGCCTGCTACCCGGTGTTCGATCCGCGTATCGCCTACTGGACCCTGCGCGGCTATGCCGTGCTCGATCTCAACTACCGTGGCAGCAGCGGTTACGGCCGCGCCTATCGCCTGCGTCTGGGCGGGCAGTGGGGTGAACTGGAGGTGGAGGATATCCGCGCCGCCATCGCCCAGCTGGCCGCAGAGGGTGCCATAGACCCGGCGCGGGTCTTTGTCCGTGGCGCCAGTGCCGGCGGCTACAGCGCCCTGCGCGCCCTGGCCGAACTGCCGGACCTGTGCGGCGGCGCCAGCCTCTATGGCGTCAGCGATCCACTGGCGCTGCGCCGGGTCACCCACAAGTTCGAGGCCGATTACCTGGACTGGCTGATCGGCGACCCCACGCGTGACGCGGCCCGCTATCGGGCGCGCACCCCAGTGTTGCAGGCCGAACGCATGCAGGCGCCGGTGATCTTCTTCCAGGGCGGCCTGGATGCCGTGGTACTGCCTGAGCAGACCGAAACCATGGTGACGGCCCTGCGCCAGCGGGGCCTGTCAGTCGAATACCAGCTATTCAGCGAGGAGCGTCACGGCTTTCGCCAGGCGGCCAACCTGGCCATGGCGCTGCAGGCCGAATATGCCTTCTACCAGAACTGTCTGGGACACTGGTCGTATTGCAATGGCGGGTGATTGCAGTAGGCTGCCGGTGGTTACCCATAACTATAAAAGGCTGCCGTATGAGCCAGGCTTTTTCTGCCCTGCGCAAGTTCGTTTCCCCGGAAATCATCTTCGGTGCCGGCTGTCGGCATAACGTCGGCAACGTCGCCAGCAACTTCGGCGCGCGCAAGGTGCTGCTGGTGTCCGACCCCGGGGTGCAGGCCGCCGGCTGGGTCGCCGATATCGAGGCCAGCCTGCAGGCCCAGGGCCTGGAGTATTGCCTGTACACCGGGGTGTCACCCAACCCACGGGTGGAAGAGGTGATGACCGGCGCCGAGCTATACCGCAGCGAGGGCTGCAACGTGATCGTCGCGGTGGGCGGCGGCAGCCCCATGGACTGCGCCAAGGGCATCGGCATCGTGGTCGCCCATGGCCGCAGCATCATCGAGTTCGAGGGCGTGGACACCCTGCGCGTGCCCAGCCCGCCGCTGATCCTGATCCCCACCACCGCCGGCACCTCGGCGGACGTGTCGCAGTTCGTGATCATCTCCAATCAGCAGGAACGCATGAAGTTCTCCATCGTCAGCAAGGCGGTGGTGCCGGATGTGTCGCTGATCGACCCGGAGACCACCCTGAGCATGGATGGCTTTCTCAGCGCCTGCACCGGCATCGACGCCCTGGTGCACGCCATCGAGGCCTTCGTCTCCACCGGCTCCGGGCCTCTGACCGACAGCCATGCCCTGGAGGCCATGCGCCTGATCAACGGCAATCTGGTGCAGATGATCGCCAACCCCGCCGATATCCTGCTGCGCGAAAAGATCATGCTTGGCAGCATGCAGGCCGGCCTGGCCTTTTCCAACGCCATCCTTGGCGCGGTGCACGCCATGAGCCACAGCCTGGGCGGCTATCTGGACCTGCCCCATGGCCTGTGCAACGCGGTGCTGGTGGAGCATGTGGTGGCCTTCAACTATGACGCCGCGCCGGATCGCTTCAAGTTGATCGCCGAGACCCTGGGTATCGACTGCCGTGGCCTGACCCATGTGCAAATCCGCGCCCGCCTGGTGCAGCACCTGATCGACCTCAAGCATGCCGTGGGCTTTAACGAGACCCTGGCCCTGCACGGGGTGGGCAGCAGCGATATTCCCTTCCTATCGCGGCATGCCATGCACGACCCCTGCATCCTGACCAACCCGCGCCAGTCCAGCCAGCGCGATGTTGAGGTGGTCTATGGCGAGGCCCTCTGACGACCCGGCGCAGGCGCTGGCCGGTCTGCTGGGCCTGAGCAGTCAGTCCCAGCGCAAGAGTCACTACCCCGAACTGCTGGCCCGGCTGGAGGAGCTGGAAACCGAGCGCAATCGCTACAAATGGCTGTTCGAAAACGCCGTGCATGGCATCTTCCAGGCCCGCCTGCAGCAGGGTCTGCTGGCTGCCAACCCGGCCTTGGCGCGGATGCTCGGTTACCCCAGCCCGGAGGCCCTGCTGGCCGAACCCCTGGATCTGGCTGCGCAGCTGTTCGTCGCTGGCGAGGCGGAGCTCAAGCGCATTCGCCGCGAGCTGGAGCAGCGCGGCGGCCTGTACGGCCATGAGGCCGAGCTGCGCCGCCGCGATGGCACGGTGATCACGGTGGTCATGAACCTGCTGCTCAAACCGGGAGAGCAGGGCCTGTTCGAGGGCTTCGTCGCCGATATCACCGAGCGCAAGCAGGCCCAGCAGCGCCTGCAGCAACTCAACGACGAACTGGAGCAGCGGGTGCTGGCGCGCACCGCCGAGTTGCAGCAGGCCAACCGCGCCCTGCAATTGCAGATCGAGCAGCGTGGCCGCATCGAGCAGGATCTGCGTGAAGCCCGGGATGCCGCCGAGGCGGCCAACCGCAGCAAGGACAAGTACCTGGCCGCGGCCAGCCACGATCTGCTGCAGCCCCTGAATGCGGCACGCCTGCTGATCGCCACCCTGCGCGAGCGGGCCTTGCCCAGTGCCGAGTTGAATCTGGTGGAGCGCAGCCAGCAGGCCCTGGAGGGCGCCGAAGACCTGCTCAGCGACCTGCTGGAAATCGCCAAGCTGGATCAGGCCGCAGTCCGCCCGGACCTGGATGTCTACAGCCTGGAAGAACTGCTTGCGCCCCTGGCCTCGGAATTCCAGCCGGTGGCCGCCGCCGCCGGCCTGCAGCTGCGCACGCGCATCCCGACGCTTAGCGTGCGTACCGATGCGCGCCTGCTGACGCGCATCCTGCGCAACTTTCTGAGCAATGCCTGTCGCTACACCGAGCGCGGTGCCGTGTTGCTGGGCGTGCGCCGGCGTGGTGCCTGGGTCGAGCTGCAGGTGTGGGACAGCGGCATCGGCATCGCCGCCGAGCAGTTGCCGCAGATCTTTCTGGAGTTCAACCAACTGGATCGTGGCCGCGCCGTCGAGCGCAAGGGCGTGGGGTTGGGGCTGGCGATTGTCGAGCGGATCGCGCGCATCCTCGATTGCCCGGTCCGGGTGCAGTCGCAGCCGGGCAAGGGCTCAGTGTTCAGTCTTCGCGTGCCCCTGGCTGCGCCGGCTGCCCTGCGCCAGGCTGCGCCACAGCCATCCCTGCCGGTCACGGGTGATCCCTTGCCAGGGCGGCGCCTGCTGGTGATCGATAACGAACAGAGCA
>JBFHPI010000384.1:0-3425 GCA_041592855.1 Pseudomonas sp. | reverse complement strand
GGAGCAGGAGCTGATCGAGTCGCCGGATACGGAGTTTCGTTTCCACAGCGGTGTGCCGGCCTAAGGCGGGCAGGTAACGCCCTGGGGCGCTACCTGTAAGAGAGCTACTGCTTGATCTTCAGGTCCAGCGACAGGTCGCGGGCGGCCTTGGTGGCCAGGACGCCCATCAGCTGGCCGATCTCGTCCTGACGGCTGCTGGCATCGCCGGCACCGCCCATCATTACGCTGGGTACTGGCGCCTTGGAGGCGGCCTCGGCCCAGACCTGGTTGATGGCGAGCAGCGCATCGAGCTTGGGCTGCAGGGCGCCGTCGGCCTTGATCACGGCCTCGCGGGCGTGGGCTTCGGCGTCGGCGGTGATCTTCGTGGCTTCGGCGGTGATCGCCGCCTTGTCGCGCAGCAGTTCGGCGGTTTGCTTTTCGATCTCGGCACGGCCCTTTTCCCGCTCGGCGTTGATGATGGCCAGCTGCTTCTCGGTTTCCGCCTGGGTGGTGCGCTCGATCTGGTCGCGCAGGGTTTCCTGGCGACGGGCTTCCACTTCCTTTTCACCGCGGGCGGTGACCAGCAGCTTTTCTTCCTCTTCCTTGAGGCGGTTCTGCCGGGCCACTGCCAGTTCGGCCAGGGCCTGCTGCACCTTGACCATGCGCTGCTTGTACTGCGGGTTGGGATCGACGTTGGTGATGCGCGCCTCGACCACTTCCACGCCGTACTTGCGGAACTGCTGCTGCTTGCGCACCGGAATGCCCTTGCTGTCCATGACCTTCTCGGTGATGAACTGGCTGGCGTTGTTGTCGCCGAAGTTGCCTTGCTCGGTGCCGGCCTGGAGGATGGCAGTCTGGCTCGGCAGGTGGCCGCGTGGGCCGCGCACTTCCTTGCGCTTGATCAGATACAGACCGTCGTTGAGCTGGTTTTCGAACTCGGCGGCGAATTCGCTGCGGGCGCCGGCATAGAAGTCGTCGGCACTCATCAGCGAGGCGGTGGCCTGCAGGGTTTCCTTGATGGCTGGCACCAGGGCGGTGGTGATGAAGTTTTCCGGGTTGCGATATTCCTGGGCGATGATCAGGAACTGCTCGCCGGTGGGCAGACGAAAGCGCGCCGAGGACTCGACCTTGGCGTCGACGTTGCCGAGAAAGACGATGGGAAAGGCTTCGATGGTGGCGCCCAGCGAGTCATTGTCGCTGTTGTCGTTGATGGCCAAGGCTTCGGTGAGCACCGATTGCACGCTCAGGGCCTTCTTCCAGGCGGTAGCACGGCCGAACCATTTGGTGGCGTAGCCGACGTCATCCACCACTTTCTCTTCACCGAAGATGGTCCGCACATGGGTGGCGAAGCCGGCTTCGTTATAGAAGAACACGCTGTTGAAGGTGACAAAGCCAAGGGCCAGAGCGGCGGCCGGGGCGACGACGAATTTGAAAAGCTGTTCCTTGTTGATTTGCATGGTCTGTCCCTGCTGACATGATGGGGCGCCGATGCTGAGCGCGGCCATCACGGCCGTCAAGATCAGGGCGCGCGTGGTTTTGTGCGCGCCATCAAGAAATCAGCGGGTCAGAGGGCGAAGGGCATCTGATTAAAGCCCTGCTGGTCCACCTGTAGCGCCCAGCCCTGTTTGTCCCAGTCGCCCAGCACGATACGCCGGGCCGGCTGACCGTCGATCTGCAGTTCATGGGTCGCGGGGCGGTGGGTGTGGCCGTGGATCAGGGTGCGCACGCCGTGGTCCGCCATGACCCGCAGCACCTCATCCGGGGTTACGTCGACGATTGCGCTGGCCTTCATCCGGGTCTGCGTGCGGCTCTCACTGCGCAGCTTGCGCGCCAGCTTGCGGCGGGTGGCCAGGGGCAGGTTGCGCAGGATAAACAGCGATAGCGGGTTGCGCAGCCAGCGGCGCAGCTTCATATAGCCGAGATCCAGGGTGCACAGGCTGTCGCCGTGCATCAGCAGTACCCGCTCGCCGCCCATTTCCACCAGGCAGGGGTCGGGCAGCAGGGTGGCGCCGGCTTCGCGGCAGAAGCGCTTGCCGAGCAGAAAGTCCCGGTTGCCGTGCATCAGGTAGACGCGCGTGCCGCTTTCGCTCAGCTCGCGCAGGGCCTGGGCAATTTCGCGCTGGAAGGGGCTGATGGCATCGTCGCCTATCCACACCTCGAAGAAGTCGCCGAGGATATACAGGGCATCGGCCTGGCGGGCGCGGCTGGCGAGGAAATGCAGAAACGCCCGGGTAATGTCCGGGCGCTCCTGTTCAAGGTGCAGATCGGAGATCAGCAGTATCACTCAACGATCTCGGCACGCTCGATGATGACATCGTCCACCGGCACGTCCTGATGGCCGGCCTTGCTGGTGGTGGGCACGCCCTTGATGGCGTTGACCACGTCCATGCCTTCCACCACTTCACCGAATACGGCATAGCCCCAGCCCTGCACGGTCGGCGCGCTGTGGTTGAGGAAGCTGTTGTCGGCAACGTTGATAAAGAACTGCGCGCTGGCCGAGTGCGGCTCCATGGTGCGGGCCATGGCGATGGTGCCGACCTTGTTGGCCACGCCGTTGTTGGCTTCATTCTTGATCGGTGCGCGGGTCGGCTTCTGCTGCATGCCCGGCTCGAAACCACCACCCTGGATCATGAAATTGCTGATCACGCGGTGGAAAACGGTGTTGTCGTAGTGACCGTCCTTGACGTACTGCTTGAAGTTGGCCACGGTCTCCGGGGCCTTGTCTTCGAACAGGTTAAGGGTGATAACGCCATGGTTGGTGTGCAGTTTGATCATGTGTCTATCCGTTATTGGCCGCGAATGGCCCCGAACCGGCGGGTTGCTCTGTCGGGGGCTTGACAGGTTGGTTATCATACGGGCTTTGCCCAAGTCGGCCTACCCTGTGCCGCGCATCTGCCAAGCTAAGGATCTCATGAGCAAGCCCACTGTCGAAAAAGCCGCCAACTTCCTGCGCCCCATCGTTCAGGGCGATCTGGACAGCGGCAAGCACGCCAAAGTCATCACCCGCTTCCCGCCGGAGCCCAACGGCTACCTGCATATCGGCCATGCCAAGAGCATCTGCCTGAACTTCGGCCTGGCCCAGGAGTTTGGTGGCGAGTGCAACCTGCGTTTCGACGACACCAACCCGGCCAAGGAAGATCAGGAATACATCGACGCGATCAAGAGTGACGTGCAGTGGCTGGGCTTTCAGTGGGCCGGCGAGGAGCGCTACGCCTCCGACTACTTCGATCAGCTGCACGCCTGGGCCATCGAGCTGATCAAGGCGGACAAGGCCTTCGTCTGTGACCTCAATTCCGAGGAAATGCGCGAATATCGAGGCAGCCTGACCGAGCCGGGCAGGAACAGTCCGTTCCGCGACCGTTCCGCCGAAGAGAACCTCGACCTGTTCGCCCGCATGAAGGCCGGCGAGTTCGCGGACGGCGCCCGCTCGCTGCGCGCCAAGATCG